>NZ_CP115463.1:900000-1072500 GCF_027912495.1 Caulobacter sp. NIBR1757
GCCCGGGCGCACCCGGCCGACGATGGCGTTGAAGTTGGCCCCGTCGCAGTAGAAGTAGGCGCCCGCCGCATGGGTCAGCCGGGCGATCTCGACGATGTCGCGCTCGAACAGGCCGCAGGTGTTGGGGTTGGTGACCATGATGGCCGCCACGTCGGGGCCGAGCTTGGCCTCGAGGTCGGCCAGATCCACCCGGCCGTCATCGGTCTGGGCGATCTCGCGCACGGAATAGCCGACGAAGGCCGCCGTCGCCGGATTGGTGCCGTGGGCGCTGGTCGGGACCAGCACCACCTTGCGGGCGTCGTCGCCGCGCGCCTTGTGGGCCGCCTGGATGGCCAGGATGCCGCACAGCTCGCCGTTGGCGCCGGCCTTGGGGGTCAGGGCGACAGCGGGCATGCCCGTGAGCGTCTTCAGCCAGTGGGCCAGGCGGTCCATCAGCTCCAGGGCGCCGGGTACGGTGGATTGGGGTTGCAGTGGGTGGATATCGGCAAAGCCGGCCAGCCGCGCCATCTTCTCGTTGAGGCGCGGGTTGTGCTTCATCGTGCAGCTGCCCAGCGGATAGAGGGCCAGGTCGATGGCGTGGTTCTTCTGGCTGAGGCGCACGTAGTGGCGCATCGTTTCCGGCTCCGACAGCCCGGGCAGGCCGATCGGATCGGTGCGCACCAGATCGCCCAGCTCATCAGCGGAAATCGAGGCTTCCGGCAGATCCACGCCAGTCTTCGACCAGCCGCCCATCTCGAAGATCAGGACCTCGTCCTGCAGCAGGCCGCGCCCGCCGGTCAGGGATGCGAAGCCGCCGGCAGCCGTCTCGGCCTGCGGCGTGGTGGGGCGTCCAACGCTGTTCATGCTCATGCCAGCACCTCGGCCAGTTGCGTCTTGAAGGTTTCGATGTCGCCGTCGGTGACGGTTTCGGTCGCGCAGACCAGCAGCACGTCGTCCAGGCCCGCATGCGGGTCGAGACGGCTGTAGGGCACGCCGGCCAGCACGCCGCGCGCCGCCAGCGCCTCGACGACTTCGGCCGCCGGCTTGCTGAGCTTCACGGCGAACTCGTTGAAGAAGCGCGGGGTGAGCACCTCCACCCCCTTCACGCTGCCGAGCGCGATCTTCGTCTTCAACGCCTGCTGATGATTGAGCAGCGCCAGCTTGCGCAGGCCGACCTCGCCCAGCAGCGACATATGGATGGTGAAGGCCAGGGCGCAGAGGCCGCTGTTGGTGCAGATGTTGCTCGTCGCCTTGTCGCGGCGGATATGCTGCTCGCGGGTGGAGAGGGTCAGCACGAAGCCGCGCCGTCCGTCGGCGTCCACCGTCTCGCCGCAGAGCCGCCCCGGCGCCTGGCGCACCAGCTTTTCCTTGCAGGCGAACAGGCCGACGTAGGGCCCGCCGAAGTTCAGCGCATTGCCGATCGACTGGCCCTCGGCGACGGCGATGTCGGCCCCCATTTCGCCGGGCGACTTCAGCAGGCCGAACGACACCGCCTCGGTGGTGACCACGATCATCAGCGCTCCGGCCGCCTGGGCCGCCGCGGCGATCTTCGTCACATCGGTGGCCGTGCCGAAGACATTGGGCGTCTGCACGACCACGCAGGCGGTGTCGCCGTCGATGGCGGCGATGACCGCATCCTCGGCGTCGATCGCGGGCGCGAGGCGCTCAGTGGCGACGCCGGCCGCATGGGCCAGGGTCTCGACGGTCTGGACATAGTGGGGATGCAGGCCGCCCGACAGGATAGCCTTGCTGCGGCGGGTGACCCGGCTGGCCATCATCACCGCCTCGCCGGCCGCGGTGGAGCCGTCGTAGAGGCTGGCGTTGGCCACATCCATGCCGGTCAGGGCCGCCACCTGGGTCTGGAATTCGAACAGGACCTGAAGCGTGCCTTGGGCGATCTCCGGCTGGTAGGGCGTGTAGCTTGTCAGGAACTCCGACCGCTGGATGATGTGGTCCACGGAGGCCGGCACATGGTGCCGATAGGCCCCCGCGCCGCAGAAGAAGGGCACGGATCCGGCCGCCACATTTCTCGCCGCCAGCGCCCCGAGCTCGCGCTCGACCTCCAGCTCGCCGGCGAAGCCCGGCAGATCGACCGGCCCGTCCAGGACGGCGGACTTCGGCACATCGACGAACAGCGCATCGATGCTGCCGGCGCCGATGGCGCCCAGCATCTGACGCCGGTCGTCAGGGGTCAGGGGGAGATAACGCATGGATCAGAGAGCCTTGCCGAAGAGGGCGTCCGACAGACGCCGCAGAAAAGAGTGAGAGGGGGCGCTGACCAGGTCGGGCAGCGGTTTGCGGGCCTTGAGGGCGACGGAGCGCCGCTCGTTGACGCCACTGGCGACCGCCTCCTTGCGCAGCACTTCGGTCGCCTCAGCGGCCTGGAAGTCCTCGAAGACGCCATGCAGCAGGCCATCCAGGTCTTCTGGATGCGACACCCGCTGGGCGCCGGGAAACCCCATCGCCAAACCGGTGGGAACCTGGGCGGCGGCGGGAAGGGCGTAGAAGCGATCCCCGAAATTGACCATCGATGAGGTCTCTTCGGCGATCCGCCAGACGGCCGCCGCGACGGCGGGCGTCATCGTCTCGGTGGTCATGAGCGCGATGTCGTCGCCGTCGTCGAGGAACAGGTGCACCTGGGTGCGGTCGCTCAGCCGGATGGTCTCGGCCGCCGCCGAATGCTGCGCGCCGATGGCGGTCAGGGCGCGGGAGACGCCCGCGTTGAAAGCCTTCGGACCTCCCGTCGCCGTGGTCGGATGCAGGAAGATCTCGAAGGCCATGGCTTACAGCGTCCCCAGGTAGTCTTCGTAGGCGCCGCGATCCATCAGGGCGTCGACCTCGGCGGGGTTGCTCAGCTTGACCTTGGCGAACCAGCCGCCGTGTTCCGGCGCGGCGTTGACCGTCTCCGGCTCGTCGCCCAGGGCGGTATTGGCCTCGACCACCTCGCCCGACACCGGGGCGTAGACATCGCTGGCGGCCTTGACGCTCTCGACGACGGCGAAGCCCTCGCCCTGCTTGACGGTCTTGCCGACCTCCGGCGTCTCGACGAACACCACATCGCCCAGCTGTTCGGCGGCATAGGCGGTGATGCCGACGGTGGCGACGCCATCCTCGACGACGACCCACTCGTGGTCCTTGGTGAAGCGCATTTCGGTCTCTCCTCCCTAGAGTTTGCGGACGTAGCGTTTGGGCACGAACGGCATGGCCACGACCTCGGCCGCGCCGGCCCGTCCCCGGACGATGACATTGAGTTTGGTCCCGACGCTGGCATGAGCCGGCGGCACGAAGCCCATGGCGATGGGGTGGCCGAGGCTCGGCGCGAAGCCGCCGCTGGTCACCTTGCCGATGACCGCCCCGGTCCCGTCGGCGATCTCGGCGCCTTCGCGGGCGGGAGGGCCTTCGAGAATCTTCAGGCCGACGCGAACCCGGCTCGGCCCCTCGGCCAGTTCCTTCGCAATGCGCGAGGCCCCCGGGAAGTCCTGCGCGTCCCGGCGCTTCTTGCTGACCGCGAAGCTGAGGTCCGCCTCGATCGGGCTGGTGGTCTCGTCGATGTCGTGGCCGTAGAGCGGCAGCCCGGCTTCCAGGCGAAGGGAATCGCGGGCGCCCAGGCCGATGGGCTTGACCCGCGGGTCGGCCAGCAGCATGTCCCACACCGCCTGGGCGCTCTCGCCGGGGATGGAAATCTCGTAGCCGTCCTCGCCCGTGTAGCCCGAGCGGGAAACAAACGCCGGCAGGCCGAAGGCGGTCATCGCCCGCGCCTCGGAGAACACCAGGGTCAGGGAGTCCGGCGCATGTTTGGCCATCACCGCCGCCGCCTCCGGCCCCTGCAGGGCCAGCAACGCCCGGTCTTCCAGCCGCTCGATCTTCACCTGGGGGGCCAGTTCGTTGTCGATGAACTTGAAGTCGCCGTCCTTGCAGGCCCCGTTGACGATGACGAACAGTCCATCGTCGTCGGGGCGCGAGGCCATCAGGTCGTCGATGATCCCACCCTTCTTGTTGAGCAACAGGGAATAGCGTTGCTTGCCGGGCGCCAGGCCGATGAAGTCTGACGGCGTGATCTCCTCGAAGGCCGACAGCGGCGACACCCCGCGCAGCCGCGCCTGGCCCATGTGGCTGACGTCGAACAGCCCAGCATGTTCCCGCGTCCACAGGTGCTCCTTCAGCACGCCCTCGGCGTACTGCACCGGCATCAGGTAGCCCGCGAACGGAACCATCCGCGCGCCCGCCGCGACATGGGCGTCGTAGAGCGGGGTTTTCTTGAGGTCGGCGGTGTCGGTCATGCGGGCTCTCGGGGTCGATGCGTCCACGCCCGGCTCTCGCCGGTCGGATGGTCGCCCCCGCTGTCCCTTGCGCCTGAGAGATTTCAACAGACCGTGTCTGTCTTGCTCCTTCGGCGAACCGCTTGCGGCGGTTCTTTCCAGCGTTCCTTGTGTCGCGCGGTCCGTTTGCCTGAGCGTTTCCGGGGCGGTTGCGCCTTCGGCCTCGGAGAAGAATCCCCGATGTCTCCCGCGAGACAGGGACGTTCCTGATCGACAGGGCAGGGGGAGTCAAGGTGATGGCGATCACAAGCCGGGGGCCGGGGTGACTTGAGCCGTCCGGTTGCCTAGTCTGACGCCATCAATGCGTCGGGGAGGGCGTCATGAAGCTGTTTGGGAAGATCGCGCTGGGCGCGGTCGCTGTCGTCGTCGCGCTCGGGGCCGTCGTGGTCGTGCGCACCCTGACCTTCAAGCCGCCGGCCGCAGTCGATATCAGCGCCGTGACGCTCGCCGCCGCTCCGCCCATCGACCAGGCCTCCGCCGCCCAGCACCTGTCGCAGGCGGTGCGGATCCGCACCGTTTCCAACCAGAACAAGGCCGACAACCAGTGGGCCGAGTGGGACCGGCTGCACGCCTGGCTGGCCGCCACCTATCCCGCCGCCCACGCCGCCATGACCCGCGAGATCCTGCCCAACAAGGCCCTGGTCTACACTTGGCCGGGCAGCGACAAGGCCCTCAAGCCCATCGTCCTGATGGCCCACCAGGACGTGGTGCCGATCACCCCCGGCACCGAGAAGGACTGGAAGCACGATCCCTTCGGCGGCGAGATCGCCGAGGGCGCCGTCTGGGGCCGGGGCTCCATCGACGACAAGGGCAGCCTGGTCGCCATCTTCGAGGGCCTCGAGGCCCTGGCCAAATCCGGCTTCCAGCCCAAACGCACCGTCATCATCGTCAGCGGCCAGGACGAGGAGGCCGGCGGCGCCGGCGCCCGGGCCGCCGCCGCCCTGCTGAAATCGCGCGGCGTCCAGGCCGAGTGGGTGCTCGACGAGGGTTCGGCCGCCATCAACGACCACCCGATCACCGGCAAGCCGGCCGCCGTCATCGGCATCGCCGAAAAGGGCTACGCAACCCTGCGCGTCACCGCCCCGGCCAGCGGCGGCCACAGCTCCGCCCCGCCCAGGGAAACCGGCGTCGCCGTCCTGGCCAAGGCCATCACCGCCATCACCGACAATCAGTTCCCGCTGGAGCTGAAGGGGCCCGGAATGCAGATGGTGCAGACGCTCGGCGCCGACAGCAGCTTTGTCACCCGCATGGCCATCGCCAACCCCTGGCTGTTCGGCCCGATCCTGAAGAAGACCTTCGCCAAGACCGGCACGGGCGCCGCCCTGCTGCACACCACCATCGCCCCAACCATGCTCAAGGGCAGCCCCAAGGAAAACGTCCTGCCGCAGGACGCCACCGCCTGGATCAACTACCGCATCGCCCCCGGCCAGACGCCGGACGATGTCATGGCCCGGGCCCGCGAGGCGACGAAGGGACTGAAGGTCGAACTGGCCTGGGACCGCCCGCCGGAACTGCCCTCGCCGATCTCCTCGACGACGTCGGAGGGCTGGAAGCTGCTGTCGGCCCTGGCCTCGGACGGCGGCAAGCTGCCGGTCGCCCCGGGCCTGGTCACCGCCGGCACCGACAGCCGCTACATGAGCCCGCTCACCAGCGACATCTACCGCTACCAGGCCCTGCTCGGCTCGATGAACACCTTCGGCATGATCCACGGCACCAACGAACACATGACGGTCGAGAACCTGGCCCGGATGACGACCTTCTACGCCCGGCTGGTGGCCTCGGCCGCCGGCTAGGGGGCCGGGGACATGTACCCCGCATCCCCTCTGTCGCAGAAAGCCCGCCGACGCCGCCCGGGGTACGTGTCCCCTCTTCACGGCGGCAAGCGGGGACACGTACCCCGGGCGAGGCTGGTGAACCGCGGGCGACGGCGGCTCAGCGGGGTACATGTCCCCCACGGACCTCGGATGACGACCTTCTACGCGTGCCTGGTGGCCTTGGCGGCGGGGGGCGGCATAGCGCTGTTGGATTGTCCACTCGGCCCGGGCCGCTGCCTAGACGACGCGCGACAGCTTCCCCAGGTCGCGGATGATCCACCTGCCCATGTGCTTGTCGAGGATGCCGGCCGCCTTCAGGGCCGTGATCTCGCGCTGGACGCTCTGGCGGGTGACGTCGAAGTGGTCGCCGATGTCGCTCTGGGTGATCGGCACGCTGATCGTGCAGCTTGCGCCCACCCGGTCCTCGCCGCAGCGTTCCGCCAGGCTCTCGAACAGCAGGGCGATGCGCTTGCCGAGCCGATGGTTGGCCCGCATGTCGCGGCTGGCCATCTGCCGCGAGATCGAGCCGGCGAACTTGCGGCACAGGGTCTCCGGAATCTCCGGATGGGTCCGGTAGAGGTCCCAGAAATCCTCCGCCGCCAGCACCCGCACCCGGCAATCGGTCAGGGCCTGGGTGGTGTGGTGATAGGGCCGCCGGGCGATGACCGCCGTTTCGGAAAAGCAGTTGCCCGGCGAGTAGATGGTGATGATCTGCTGGCGCCCGTCCTCCAGATGCCCGATCAGCTTCACATAGCCGCTCTCCAGCTGGTGCATGCGGCTGGGCGCCTCGCCGGCCTCCTTGACCGGCTCGCCGGCGGCGTAGGCCTGGGTCGTCATCCGGGCGTGAATCGCCGCCGCCACGACGGGAGGCAGTTCGGCGATCCAGTTTTCCTTGCTGGTGATTCCGTGCATGCCGGCGTCCAGGCGCATCC
Source organism: Caulobacter sp. NIBR1757 (assembly GCF_027912495.1). Classification (GTDB taxonomy): domain Bacteria; phylum Pseudomonadota; class Alphaproteobacteria; order Caulobacterales; family Caulobacteraceae; genus Caulobacter. The sequence continues at coordinate 907,045 of NZ_CP115463.1, forward strand.
CCTCAAGCTGGTGTTTGACCATACCCCGGGCCACGCCGGGCAAAAATTCCGCCGAATGTAAAAAACTTGTCACGGCTTCCGGCCCGCCCTCCGTCACACCTCCCGCCAACGAGACCAGACGGCGTCCAGCGCCGCGTCTTCGGGAGGAGGATAGACATGACCCAACGGACCACCCTGCGCGCGCTGCTCTGCGCCGCCACCGCCCTGACCGGCGCCGCCTTCGCGCTGCCCGTCTTCGCCCAGGACGCCGCCGCAGAGCCTGAAGCGAGCTCGGTCGAGGAGGTGATCATCACCGCCCGCAAGAAGGCCGAGTCGCTGCAGGACACCCCGGTCACCGTCACCGTCTTCTCCGGCGAGAAGCTGCAGGAAGAGGGTATCACCGACTTCCAGAAACTGGCCGACGCCACCCCCGGCGTGACCATCGACGCCTTCCCGCGCGCCGCCCCGCGGCCCTTCTTCCGGGGCATCGGCAGCTCTAACCAGAGCGCCGGCGGCGACCCCAGCTCGGTCGCCTTCCTGGATGGCGTCTACCTCGGCCGCGGCGCCATGCTGGCCGTCGACACCTTCGATCTGGAACGGGTCGAGGTGCTGAAAGGGCCGCAGGGCACCCTGTGGGGCAAGAACGTCGTCGGCGGGGCCGTCAACTTCGTCACCGCCCGGCCGAAACACGAATTCTTCGGCCGCGCCGCCGTCACCGTCGCGGAGTTCGACCAGCTCGACGCCAACCTGATGCTCAACGTCCCGCTGGCCGAGAGCGTCGCCTTCCGGGGCTCGATCGGCCGCCAGTACAACGAGGGCTTCCGCAAGAACAGCACCACCGGCGAGGGCCTCGACGACGACAACCGCTGGAGCGGCCGCGCCCACCTGCTGGTCGATCTGGGCGCCGAGTCCAGCCTGCTGTTCACCGGCGACTACGTCACCGACGACCTGGCCGGCGGGGCCCGCTTCAACCTGCGCCCCTTCGGCGACAAGGACATCGACAAGCCGCGCAACGCCAATCCCGATCGCCCCGGCTTCATCGAGCGCGACACCGGCGGCCTCAAGGTCGAGTACAACACCGACCTCCTCGGCTGGGCCAGCCTCACCGGCATCGCCAGCTGGCGCACCCTCACCTACGACAGCTCCGAGGACCTCGACGGAACGGACCCGGCCGGCAACGCCGCCGCCGGCCTGCCGGTCACCGGCCTGCAGGTGCTGGCCACGGAAGAGGCCGACAGCTACTCCACCGAATGGCGGCTGGCCTCCAGGGGCGACGGCCCGGTCAGCTGGACCGCCGGCCTCTTCTACCTGAAGGACGAGGTGCGCCGCGAACGCGAGACCGAGACGGCCGCCGTCGACCTCAGCGAAAACCGCTTCATCGGCGAGAACGTGACGAAGAGCTTCGCCGCCTTCGGCGAGCTGGAATACGGCTTCGACTTCGGCCTCAACCTGTTCGCCGGCCTGCGCTACACCGACGAGGAGAAGGAATACGAGGTCACCCGCCTGACCGGCGCCCCGTCGGCCCCGACGGTGAACTTCACCACCAGGGGCAACCCTGGCGTCTCCAGCGAACAGATCGTCACCTGGCGGGTCGGCGGCGACTGGCGCTTCAACGACAACGTCTTCGCCTTCGCCTCCGTCGCCACCGGCTTCAAGTCGGGCGCCTTCCAGGAACAGCCAAACGTCGCCACCGCCCGCATCCCCACCGATCCGGAAGAGGTGATCAACTACGAGGGCGGCCTGAAGACCGACTGGTGGAACCGCCGCGTCCGCGCCAACGCCTCGATCTTCTATGCCGAGTACACGAACCTGCAGACCATCCAGTCGGTGCCCGACGCCAGCGCCGGCCCGGGCGGCGCCTCTATCGTCGTCGACACCGGCGACGCCACCATCAAGGGCCTTGAGACAGAACTGCGTTTCGTTCCCGACGATCATTGGGAAGCGGGCTTCAGCTACACATACCTCGACGCCACCTTCGACCGCCTGGTGCAGACCTCCGCCATCCTCGCCGACGGCACGCCGGTTTTCGCCGACCTGAAGGGCAATCGTCTCAGCCGCACGCCGGAGCATGCCGTCAGCCTCGACGCCAGCTACACGACCAGCCGGTTCGCCTGGGGCTGGGTCAAGTTGGGCGTTTCGGCCAACTACGAGAGCGAGGTCTTCGACGACAACGCCAACGACCTCGTCGAATACCGCAAGGCCCGCACCCTCTGGGACGCCAGCGCCACCTGGCACTTCAACGACAAATACAGCCTACAGCTCTGGGGCCGGAACCTGGGCGACGTCGAATACCGCACCCACCAGGTCGAAACCGGCGGCGGCTTCTTCGTCCAGTACGGCCCGCCCCGGCAGGTGGGCCTGACCCTGACGGCGGAGTTCTAGAGCCGGCGGACCACGTCCCTCCCCGAATTGGGGAGGGCAGGCGAGGCGCAGCCTCGCCGGGTGGGGAAGTGCCAAGCACGGTTGCTTCAGTGCAGCCCACTTCCCCACCCGGCGCTTCGCGCCACCCTCCCCAAGTCGGGGAGGGATGTTCAATCCGGAGCCACCTTGATGCCCACCCCCGTCAAAGTCCTCGTCCCCACCGGCGCCCTCGGCGCCGGCTGTCCCGAGGACGCCTTCCAGCGCGGCGTCTCCCTCGGCCCCGACGTCCTGGCCGTCGATGCCGGCTCCACCGATTCCGGCCCCTACTACCTCGGCGCCGCCGTCTCCAAGATGACCGACGCCGCCACCAAGAACGACCTGCGCCAGCTGATGCTGGCCCGCGACAAGCTCGGCGTCCCGCTCATCGTCGGTTCCTGCGGCACCAGCGGCACGAACGCCGGCGTCGACTGGATGGCCCGCCTCTGTGAGGAGATCGCCGTCGAGGAAGGCCTCACCCCCACCGTCGCCCTGGTTTATTCCGAACTGACCGCCGCCGGCCTCGCCCCCTACCTCGCCAAGGGCGCCATCACCCCCCTGCCGCCGATGGGCGAGCTGACCCAGGCTCGTCTCGACGAATGCGACCACATCGTCGGCCTGCTCGGCTACGAGCCGCTGGCCGCCGCGATCGCCGCCGGGGCCGACATCGTCCTGGCTGGCCGCACCACCGACACCGCCGTCATCGCCGCGGTCCCCCTGATGCGCGGCCTGCCCGCCGGGGCCAGCTGGCACGCCGCCAAGACCAGCGAGTGCGGCGGCCTCTGCACGGTCCAGACCCGCCGGGGCGGCGTCTTCATGACCATCGACGAGACCGGCTTCGACATCGAACCCCTGGCCGCCGACAACCGCTGCACGCCCTTCACGGTCAGCAGCCACCTGCTCTACGAAAACGCCGACCCCTACCGCCTGACCGAGCCCGGCGTCGTGCTCGACGCCAAGGGCGCGTCCTACACCGCCCTCGACGACCGCGTCGTCCGCGTCACCGGCTCCAGGGCCGAGACCCGCCCCTACACCATGAAGCTGGAGGGCAGCGGCGCGGCCGGCTACCGCACCATGATCTTCACCGCCGTCTCCGACCCCAAGATCATGGATCGCATCGGCGACTGGCTGTCCCGCCTCGAGGCCTTCCTGCGCGAGGGCATCGGCAAGGTGCTGAAGATCGAGGCCGCCGACTACCAGCTCGACCTGCGCCCCTACGGCTGGAACGCCCTCGATCCCCGGCGCGCGCCGACCGACCGACCGCCGATCGAGGTCGGCCTCATGGTCCTGGCCACCGCCGCCACCCAGGCCCGCGCCACCGAGATCGCCAAGTTCTGCAACCCCTACCTGCTGCACTTCCCGCTCAATCCCGACGATCCGCTGCCCAGCTTCGCCTTCCCCTTCTCGCCGGCCGAGGTGGTCCTGGGGCCGCAGTACGAGTTCAAGCTCAACCACGTCGTCCATCTGGACGACCCCTGCGAACTCGCCGTCACCCGCACCTTCATCGCCGGCCGGGGAGAGTTCCATGCGGCAGCTTAAGGACGTCGCCCGTTACGTCCGCTCCAAGAACGCCGGCCCCTTCTGGGTCACCGTCGATGTCTTCTGCGACGACCAGGCCTCGTACGACACCCTTTGCGCCGCCCCGTCGCTCGGCGCCGTGGCCATCGCCGAGCTCTACGGCGTCGGCTCCAACCATGTGCGGATCTTCCACGACGACAATCTGAAGGTCATCAAGATCTCCTTCCCCCGCCCCATCGCCCAGGGCTCGACCCTCGATGTCGACTCCCACGCGGGCCAGCAGTTCGTGCCCCTGCTGTCGGTCGCGGTCTAGGATCAGCGGGCCATGACCCTCGCCCTCCTCGGCTTCGCGATGATCGCCGTCTTCATGACCCTGGTCATGACCCGGCGGATGACCGCCGTCGTCGCCCTGATCATCGTCCCCATCGTCTTCGCCCTGTTCGCCGGGGCCGGCCCGGGTGTCGGGGCGATGATGCTCAAGGGGCTGGCCCAGACCGCCCCGACGGCGATCATGCTGATGTTCGCCATCCTCTACTTCGGGGTGATGATCGACGCCGGCCTGTTCCAGCCCCTGGTCCGCCGCATCGTCGCCTGGGCCGGCGAGAACCCGGTCAAGCTGATGCTCGGCCACGTCGCCCTGGTGGCCATCGTCGGCCTCGACGGCGACGGTACGACCACCATCCTCGTCGCCGTATCGGCCCTGCTGCCGGTCTATCGAAAGCTCGGCATCGACATCCTGAAGTTCGCCGTCCTCGGCTCCCTGACCTTCATCCTGATGAACATGAGCCCCTGGGGCGGTCCCGCCGCCCGGGTCGCCGCCTCGCTGAAGATCGATCCGTCCGAGCTCTTCATCCCCATGCTGCCCGTGGTCGGCGCGGGCCTGGCCTCGGTCTTCGCCCTGGCCTGGTGGTTCGGCCGTCAGGAGCGTGCCCGCCTGGCAAAAGCCCCCGTCGCGGTCCCCGCCGACGACGCGCCCGACATTTCCGACAGCGCCCTGGCCGGCGCCTTCCGTAGCGACCCGGCCGCCCTGCGTCCCGGGCTGATCTGGCTCAACTTCAGTCTCACCGCCGTCCTCATGGTCGCCGTGGTCCTGCGCCTCGCCCCCCTGCCGGCCCTGTTCATGGCCGGCGCCGCCCTGGCCCTGGCCATCAACTACCCGCGCCTGGCCGACCAGCGCGACCGGCTGATCTCCCATGCCGGCAATGTGCTCAGCGTCGGGGTCATGGTCCTGGCCGCCGGCGCCTTCACCGGCGTCATGACCGAGACCGGCATGATCAAGGCCATGGCCGATTCCATCCTCACCGTCCTGCCGCCCGAGGTCGGGCCCTTCCTCGCGCCGATCACCGCCCTGATCAGCATCCCGGCCAACTTCCTGCTCTCGGCCGACGCCTGGTACTTCGGCGTCCTGCCGGTCATCGCCGAGACGGCCGCCCCCTACGGCGTCACACCCGAACAGATCGGCCGCGCCTCCCTGATGGGCGGCCCGGTGCATTCGCTCAGCCCCCTGGTCGCCGCCGTCTATCTCAAATGCGCCCTGCTCGACATCGAACTGGCCGACCTGCAGCGCTACGCCTGGAAGTACGCGCTCGGCCTTTGCGGCGTGCTGATCGCGGCGGCTCTGCTGTTCGGGGTCATTCCGCTGGTCGCCGCCTATCCTTGACGAGCGGCGTCATCTGTCATAATTATTACGACAGATGACGCACGGCCTTCCGCAAGGCCCATGCGGGGAGATGACAATGTCCGCCAAGGCCCGGGTCCGGAAGACTGCCGCCAAGGACATCCAGCACCCGGGATCGTTCGAAACGCGGTCTGCCCCCGCGCTATCCGCGGGCTTCGAGGAAGCGGCCGGCGCCGCCACCTACGCTGTCGGCCCCGCCGATCTGCTCGGCGGTCGCCGCTTCCTTGGCCGCGAGGTCGGCAACAACCTCGACGCCCATGACCTGATCGTCGAGGGCCTGCCCACCCGCGCCCTGGGCCACCTGATCGACGGCCTGTCGCAGCTGGGTCTCTCTGACTCCCTAGACAAGGCCGTCGGCATCAGCCTGCGCACCTGGCAGCGACGGCGCGAGGAACCGGCCCGGCTGCTCAGCCCCGAGCAAAGCGGCCGTACCTGGAAGTTCGCCGAAATCCTCGCTCACGCCACGGCGGTGTTCGGCTCTCAGGCTGAAGCCGAGGCCTGGCTGGAACGGCCGGCCATGGGGCTGAACCAGCGGCGGCCGATTGACCTGCTCGCCACCTCGGCCGGCGTCGAACTGGTCGAAACCCACCTCTACCGCATCGAGTACGGCGTCTACATGTGACGCCGCTGCCGACGGTTCTCGCCAGCCGCCTGGAGTCCGAGGACGCCCTCGTCGCCTGGCGCCTCGACCAGGCCCGCTTTGCGCGGACCTGGGACAGCGGCGAGGGGGCCTTTCAGGTCGGCGGCCGGTGGAACAGCGCTGGCGTCCAGGCGGTCTATGCCAGCCTCGACCCGGCGGTGGTCATTCTGGAGGTCGCCGCCCATGCGGGCTTCAGAACCCTCGACACCGTGCCCCATGTCCTCAGTTCGCTGACCATCGCCGACCCATCCCTGGTCCATGTCGTCAGGCCCGAAGACCTGCCCAACCAGGCCTGGATCAGGCCCGGTGTTCCCGGGGCTGGCCAGCAGGCGTTCGGCGACGCCCTGCTGGCGGCCAATCCCTTTGTCCTCTTTCCCAGCGTCACCTCCAGCCACAGCTGGAACCTGGTCTTCACCCCCGCCCGCGCCGCCGGTCTCTACGCCCTGCGCGGCCAGGAACCCTTCGCCCTCGACACCCGGCTGCATCCGCCGGTCAGGCCTTGAGCGTGCTCGCGCCAGGCTAGCCGATCGGTCCCGGCTCCGCGCCCACCGTATCGTTCGGCGCCTGGGCGTCATCGATCAGTCCGGCGGCCAGAACGCAGGTCACGCCCTCCGGCCCGAAGACCAGTTCCGCCCGCCCACCGGGCTGGCTGGCGAAGGCGCTTCGCAGCATCCGTGAGCCGAAGCCCGTTCGGGTCGGCTGGACCACCGGCGGCCCGCCGCGCTTCTTCCACATCAGCACCAGGTGCCGCGCCCCGTTGCCGTCATGCGCCAGGTTCCAGGCGATCTCGACCCGGCCCTCTGCGACGCTCAGGGCGCCGTACTTCAGGGCGTTGGTGACCAGCTCATGCAGCGACATCGACAGGGTGACCGCCTGCGACGGGTGCAGCCGCACCGGCGGCCCCTCCAGCGCGAACGGCGAGGGGGCGCGGTCGTGCGGAGCCAGCACGTCGGCGATCAGGACATCGAGATCGGCTCCGGCCCAGCTTTCGCTGACCAGCACATTGTGAGCCCGGGCCAGGGCGACCAGCCGATCGGCCAGGTCGCCGCGCACATGGCCATCGACGCCGGCGCCGCGCAGGGTCTGCTCGACGATCGACTGCACCGTGGCCAGGGTGTTCTTGACCCGGTGATTCAGCTCGTTGAGCAGCAGCACCCGCTGGTCCTCAGCCCGCTTGGCCGCCGTCTCGTCGCGGAAGATCTTGACCAGCTGCCGGTGGCCGTCGGTCATCGGGATGGTCAGGCCGTTGGCCCAGAACTTCCCGCCGTCCTTGCGTTGGTGCCAGCGGCTGTCTTCGGCGCGGCCCAGTTTCAGGGCGGTCTCGATCTCGATGTCGGCGCTGCCGGCCACCCGGTCGGGCTCGGTGAACAGCACGCTCAGGTGCCGGCCGACGACATCCTCCGCCGCATAGCCGGTCAGGGTCTGGGCGTCGCCCAGCCAGTTGGTGATCGTCCCGTCCCGCTCGAAGGTCAGCACGCCATAGCCCCGCATGTTGCTGAGGATCAGGGCGGCAAGGTCGGGGTCGGACTTGAAGGGCATGACGGGTCCAGCGGGGGGCGTCGGCACAACGCCCGACGACCCGGAAAAGCTTCACGCCTTCGCCGCGCGCCTAGTCCTCGACCTTGGTGTCCGGCCGGTCGCTGCCGTCGGCGATCTCCTCGTGCCACTGGCCCTTCTCGTCCTCATAGACGATGCCCGTGGTCTCGCCGCCCAGCTGCTGCTCGCCCGCCGCCCGCCTGGCCGCCGCGGCCGCCTCGTCATGCGTCCGGAAGGTTTCCGAGAAGGTGCCGCCCGCCTTGTAGGCCCAGCCTCCGTCATGCTCGACGATCTCATAGGTGACGGTGGTCATGGCTCTCTCCTGTGGCTGCCGGGTCAGTAAGCGCCCAGAGCGGCGTGGGTTGCAACGCCCGGAATTTTACCCGGGTATAATTCCCGCGGGTCCGCCGGCGCCTTGTCCGAACCTGTCGCCACGCCGCCCCACCTTCGTCCCATCCGAACCCACCGCCGCCCCACCCGCCCCCCACCGCCTGTCCCCCGAAAGCCCACCGCCGCACCGCCCGTCACCCCCGAAAAACCTCAAGTCTTTCAAAGCTAAAGGCGATTCCACCCGCTGGCGGCGCCGACGATGCGATACAATGGTGGGCCGCTTCGATAACGGTGGCGAAGCCTTGACCGCGGTTGGGCTGATTGACCTCTCCTGCCGCAATCGTTAGCCCAGCCCCATGACCGACCTGCCTGCCGGCCTTTCCGCCCTTGCCGACCGCTACGACGTCCTGCTCAGCGACGTCTGGGGCGTCATCCACAACGGCCGTGAGAGCTTCCCGGACGCCTGCGCCGCCCTGGTCCGCTGGCGGGCCGAGGTCGGCCCCGTCGTCCTGATCTCCAACTCCCCCCGCCCGGCCAGCGACGTCATCTCACAGCTCGACAGCCTGGGCGTGCCGCGCGAGGCCTGGAGCGCCTTCGTCACCAGCGGCGACGCCACCCGCCTGCTCCTGGCGCCGCGGGCCCCGGGACCGATGTGGAAGATCGGGCCGGCCAAGGACCTTGTGCTATATGAGGGCCTGGGCCTCGAGCTGGCCGAGGCGGACCAGGCGGCCTTCGTCTCGGTGACCGGTCCCGACAACGACGATGTCGAGACCCCGGAAGATTACCGCGAACGGCTGATGGCGGCGGCGGCGCGCGGCCTGCCGCTGATCTGCGCCAACCCCGACATAGTGGTGCAGAAGGGTGACAAGCTGATCTACTGCGGCGGGGCCCTGGCCGACCTCTACGCCAGGCTGGGCGGCGAGGTGCTGATGGCCGGCAAGCCGTTCACGCCGATCTACGAACTCAGCCTGGCCGAGGGCGAAGCCCTGCTGGGCAAGCCGCTCGACCGGTCGCGGGTGCTCTGCATCGGCGACGGCGTCATCACCGATGTGAAGGGCGCCGCCGACCATGGGATGGACTGCCTGTTCGTCGCCCAGGGCATCCACGGGGTGAAGGCGCTGGGCGCCGACGGCAGGCTGGACCCGGACAAGGTCGCCGGCCTGCTGGCCGAAGAAGGCCAGACGGCCGCCTACGCCATGGCCGATCTGGTCTGGTAATCAGGAGATGACGATGCAGGGCCTGTTCCTCGAAGACCTCACCATCGGCCAGTCGGCGCAGATGACCCGCACCGCCGACGAGCGCACCGTTCAGCTGTTCGCCGAGGTCAGCGGCGACAACAACCCGCTGCACCTGGACGAGGCCTACGCCGAGACCACCCAGTTCAAGGGCCGCATCGCCCATGGCATGCTCTCCGCCGCCTATATCTCGGCGGTGATCGGCACGCAGCTGCCGGGCCCCGGCGCGGTCTACATGGGCCAGACCCTCAGCTTCCGCCGCCCCGTCCGCATCGGCGACGAGGTCCTCACCGTCTGCACGATCAAGGAGATCGACGCCGACAAAGGCCGGGTCACCATCGACACCGTCTGCTCGGTGAACGGCAAGGCGGTGCTGACCGGCGAGGCCCTGATCCTGGCCCCCAAGCGCGGATGAGCCTGAGGATCGTCCATGGCTGGAAGTCACTGGACCCCGCCGATCGCGGGGCCTCGGTGGCGCTTGGCAACTTCGATGGCGTGCACCTTGGCCACCAGGCGGTGATCGGCCAGGCGGCCGCGGCCGCCAGGGCCTGCGACTGCCCGCTGGGGGTGATCACCTTCGATCCCCACCCGCGCCGCCTGTTCCATCCCGACGAGCCCAGCTTCCGCCTGATGACCCTCGACCAGCAGGCCCGGGCCCTGGAGGCGCAGGGGGTGAGCCGCCTCTACGTCCTCAACTTCGACTTCGAGATGGCCAGCTTCTCGGACCGCGAATTCGCCCAGTTCGTCCTCCACGAGGGCCTTGGCGTGAAGCATGTCGCCGTCGGCTTCGACATCAGCTTCGGCAAGGGCCGCACCGGCAGCCCGGCCCTGATGAAGGCCTACGGCGAGGCCTTCGGCTTCGGCGTCTCGGTCGCGGAAGCCGTGGGGGAGGGCGAGGGCAAGTTCAGCTCCACCGGCGTTCGCCAGGCCCTGCGCGACGGCCGACCCGAGGACGCCGCCGCCATCCTGGGCCGCCCCTTCGCCATCGAGGGCGTCGTGCGCCGCGGTCAGCAGCTGGGCCGCCAGCTCGGCTTCCCGACCGCCAACGTCTTCATGGCCGACTATGTGACGCCGCGCCTCGGCGTCTACGCCACTCGCACCCGCCTGCCGGGCGGCCGCCTGCTCCCCGGCGTCGCCAACATCGGGAAGAACCCCACGACGGGCGAGGTCGAGACCCGGCTCGAGGTCTGGATCTTCGACTTCGACGAGGACCTGTATGGCCAGGTTATCGAGACGGAACTCGTCGCCTTCCTTCGGCCGGAGGAGAAGTTCGGGAGCATCGAACTGATGGTCGAGCAGATCCACAGGGATGAGGCCGCCGCCCGCCAAATCCTCCTTCGCCCGTAGGGCGGGGGAGGAATAGAAAAAGGGCCGGACGTTTCCGTCCGGCCCTCGATCTTCAACGGTGAAGGGCTGCCTAGCCCAGCGCCGCCATCAGTTCGGGAACGACCGTCTTGTAATCGCCCACGATGCCGTAGTCGGCGACCTGGAAGATCGGCGCGTCGGCGTCCTTGTTGATGGCCACAATGACCTTCGAGTCCTTCATGCCGGCGAGGTGCTGGATGGCGCCCGAGATGCCGATGGCGATGTACAGCGCCGGGGCGACGACCTTGCCGGTCTGACCGACCTGGTAGTCGTTCGGGGCGTAGCCGGCGTCCACAGCCGCGCGCGAGGCGCCGACAGCGGCGCCGAGCTTGTCGGCCAGGGGCTCGATCACCTTGCCGAACTCTTCGGCCGAGCCCATGGCGCGACCGCCGGAGACGACGATCTTGGCGGCCGTCAGTTCAGGACGGTCGGACTTGACCATCTCTTCGCTGACGAACCTGGCGCCGCCATCGGCCGTGCCGGCCGTGGCCGCCTCGACCGAAGCCGAGCCGCCGTCAGCCGCCGCCTTGAAGGCGGTCGGACGAACGGTGATGACCTTCTTGGCGTCCGAGGACTGCACGGTCTCCAGCGCGTTGCCGGCGTAGATCGGGCGAACGAAGGTGTTCGCATCGACCACTTCGACGATCTCGCTGATCGGCGCGACGTCCAGATGGGCGGCGATCCGGGGAGCGTAGTTCTTGCCGCCCGAGGTGGCCGGGATCAGGACGGCGTCGTAGCCGCCCATCAGGCCCTCGACGGTCGAGGCCTGGGCCTCGGCGACGCCGTGGCCCAGATCGGCGCTGTCGGCCAGCAGGACCTTGCGCACGCCGGCGATCTTGCCGGCGGCGTCGGCGACGGCCTGGGCGCCCGAGCCCATGACCAGCACGTCCACGTCGCTCGAAAGCGCGAGGGCGGCGGTGACGGTCTTGTTGGTGGTGTCGCGCAGGTGCGCGTTGTCGTTATCGGCGACGACCAGGACGGCCATTAGAGCACCCCCGCTTCAGTCTTGAGTTTGGTGACCAGTTCGGCGGCGTTCTCGACCTTGATGCCGGCCGAGCGCTTGGCGGGCTCGGTGACCTTCACGACCTTGAGGCGCGGCGCGATATCGACCGCGTAGTCGCCGGTGGTCTTCAGGGCGATCTCTTTCTTCTTCGCCTTCATGATGTTCGGCAACGAAGCGTAGCGCGGTTCGTTGAGGCGCAGGTCGGCGGTGATGACCGCCGGGATCGACACTTCGACGGTCTGCACGCCGCCATCGACCTCGCGGGTCACGGTGGCCTTGCCGTCGGCGACCTCCACCTTGGCGGCGAAGGTGGCCTGCGGCCAGCCGAGCAGGGCCGAGAGCATCTGGCCGACGGCGTTGTTGTCGCCGTCGATGGCCTGCTTGCCCATCAGGACCAGGTCGGCCTTCTCCTCTTCGGCCACGGCCTTGAGCAGCTTGGCCACGGCCAGGGGCTCGAGGTCGGCGTCGGACTGCACCAGGATGCCGCGGTCACCGCCCATGGCCAGGGCCGTGCGGATGGTTTCCTGGGCCTGGGACGGGCCGATGGAGACGATAACCACCTCGGTGGCGACGCCTTTTTCCTTCAGACGAACAGCTTCCTCGACCGCGATCTCGCAGAAGGGGTTCATGCTCATCTTGACGTTGGCCAGGTCGACGCCGCTCTGATCGGCCTTGACCCGCGCCTTGACGTTATAATCGATTACCCGTTTGACCGGGACCAGCACCTTCATGGGTATTGTCCGCCCGTGTTGCGTTGCGAAAAGTCTTGCGCGGTCAGGCTGATACTAGCTTGGCGGCGCAATGCAAGTTTCCCCAAGGGTCAGGTTGGGCAGAAAAACGCCCACAAAGCCCCGGCTGGCGGGACCCTGGCATTTCCGCTAGAGCGCTCGGCCATGAGCAACGCCATTACCCGCCTCAAATGGATCTTCCTCGGTCTCTTCGCCATCGGGGTCGTCGGCATCTGGGGCTATCAGATCTTCTACGTCTGGCCGGCCAAGAAATGCGCCGGCCAGGAGCGTTGGTGGGACCCCGCCACCCGCACCTGCGCCACCCCCCTCTATATCCCGGCCCTGACCGGCCGCCCGGCCGGCGTCAGCCGCGAGGAATGGTCAAAGCGCCAGGCCGCCGCCCAGCAGCAGCGCGACCGCTACGGCGAACGCGCCATGGCCGACCTGCCCAAGCCCGCGCCGGCCCCGGAAAAGCCCGCCGCCAGGCCGGCGGAAGCCCCGGCCAAAAAATAGCTATCGATTGGCGCCCGGCGTCCACAGGACGTCGCCGGCGCCCTTGTCGTTGGCCCAGCGGCTGGCCACGAACAGCAGGTCCGACAGGCGGTTGAGGAATTTCACCGCCTCCGGGCTGACCACCTCGTCCTCCAGCGCCGCCAGCGCCACCGCCTCGCGCTCGGCCCGCCGACAGACGGTGCGGGCCAGGTGCAGGGCCGCCGCCGCCGGCGTCCCGCCGGGCAGCACGAAGCTGGTCAGGTCCGAGAGCTCGCCATTGAGCAGGTCGATCTCGCGCTCCAGCCGCTCCACCTGGCTGGCCAGGATGCGCAGCGGCTCCCAGGCCAGCTTTTCACCGCGATCGGGGGTAGCCAGGTCGGCGCCGAGATCGAAGAGATCGTTCTGGGCGCGCATGAGAATGCCGTCGAGCACGGCGTCGCCGCCCGTGTGTAGCCGCACCAGCCCCAGGCAGGCGTTGGTCTCATCGACGGAGCCATAGGCTGCGACGCGCGGATGGGTCTTGGCGACCGGCTCGCCGCTGGCCAGCCGGGTCGTGCCGCCGTCACCCGTGCGGGTGTAGATCCTGTTGAGCGTCACCACAGCTGCTTGGTCCGCGTCCAGTAGGCCGCCACCAGCACCAGGACGGCGATGAACTGCATCAGCACCCTCAGCCGCATCAGCTTGTTGGAGTTCGAGCGGCCGAAGTCACCCCCGCGGAACAGGGCATAGAGCCCCAGACACAGGACGACGAAGACCGCGATCAGGGCCGCCGGGATCAGGATGTCGAATATGTCGCGCACGTCCGAGACTTAGCTCCGCTTGAGGGAAAGGCCATAAGGATTTCTCCTTACGTAGACCATCCCGGTTGAAAGACGCGCGTTCGTCGCAATATGTTCAGTGACCACGTTCGGTGAGTGCAATTGTCACATATCGGCCCAGAATGGGCCATGATAGCGGTGACATGGCTGGATTTGGTGAGTTTCGTTAACTGTACAATTTGTCTTGATCTCGTCGCAATGTGCCGCTAAACGCCCCCCCCCCCCCCCCCCCCCGGTCGTTGACGCCGGTTCGCTGAACATGATCGACCCCTTACCGCGGATCGGTTCAGCTCACGAAACAGCGGGAAGGCATGAGAGGCGCACTATGGCAGCCATGCCTGCGCCGGCGGACAATTCGCCGGCCGATGAAATGAGTGACGCGTTGGCGGAAGTCCGTCAGCTGATCGCCGATCTGCGCGACGCCGCGCAGGACGGCCGTGAGCTGGCCCGCCGCTATTCCGAGATTTTGCAGAACGTAGTCGATGAGTACTGCGTTGAGTTTGAGCAGCGCGCCACCAGCGCCCTGACCCGTCTGGAGTCCATTCGATGAACCATATCCCGATGCGCGTGATTGCCTCCCCGGCCGTGCGTCCCGCCAAACCGACCCGTCGGGCGCTCGCCAAGCAGCGCACCCGTGAGAAGGTTCTGGCCGCCGCCCGCCAGCTGTTTACCGAGCGTGGCTACGAAGGCGCCACAATCCGTGACATCGCCAAGGCCGCCGGCATGTCGACCGGCGCCGTGTTCGCCAGCTTCGCCGACAAGAGCGAGCTGTTCGACGAAATTCTGGCCCAGGACTACGCCCTGCTCGGCGAGGCCATGCAGGACGCCGCCAATAACGGCGAAACCGTCGAGAAGGCCCTGACCGACCTGTTCAGCGTCGCCTACCGCTTCCACATGGCCCAGCTGCCGCTGCTCCAGGCCGGCATCTCCGCCAGCTGGACCCGCAGCGAAGCCGGCGAGAAGCGCAACCGCGAGGCCCTGAAGCCCGTCATGACCATGGTCAGCGACACGCTGCGCCGCGGCGTCGAACGCGGCGAACTGTCGCAGCGCGCTGACCTTCGGTTGATCGCTGGCGTTTTGTGGGACGTTTACCTTGCCGGTTATCGTCGGGCAGTGTTCGACGGCTGGACGGCAGACGACCTGACCTCGCGTCTGTCGGATCAGATTAATCTGATCCTCGCCGGCGCGCGTACGTAGGACGACACAACGGACAAGACGCCCCGACGGGACTCGGGGCGTCTTTTCTATCGGCGTAACCCCGGGGGAGCTCGTTTGGGGGTAAGGGACACACAGAAGGCCGCGACGCGCGAGAAGGTGCTGTCAGCGGCTCGCGATCTCTTCCACGAGATCGGCTACGACGAGACGACGATCCGCGCCATCGCGGATCGCGCCGGCGTGTCCGTGGGCAGCGTCTTCACCACCTTCAGCTCCAAGGCCGACGTGCTCAGCCAGGTGATGGCTGACCGGGTCGAGCCGCTGCAGGAAGAACTGACCCGGGTCCTGCCCTATCTGCGGGGATCGACCTGTGATCGGCTGTGCTCGATCTTCGCCATCCACTATGACTTCGAATGCCGACGGGTGAAGCTGTTCCTGGCCCACATCGCCGCCAGCTACAGTCCCTCACTGGAGGAGACGACGACGCCGTTCGGCCGCAACGCCAGCTTCCAGGCGATGTTGCGCGAGACCCTGACCGACGGCATCACCCGCGGCGACGTCCACCCCGAGGCCGACCTCGACCTGATCCTGCAGCTGCTGATCGCCGCCTACGCCTGGAACTACAGCCTCGCCGCCCAGCTGGGCGCCGACGCGGGGGCCCTGACGGCCCGCATGGACCGGCAGATCGAGCTGATCATGAACGGCGCCCGGCATCCGGTCGGGGCAGCGGGGGCTCAACTGGCGACCCAATAATCCGGGCGACCGCCCGGCGAATCGGGCGCTAGTTCCCGTCTTCCAGCAGCCGGCGCGCGATGACCTGGGCCTGAATCTCGCCGGCCCCTTCGAAGATGTTGAGGATGCGGGCGTCGGCCAGCACGCGGCTGATCTCGTATTCCATGGCGAAGCCGTTGCCGCCGTGGATCTGCAGCGCGTTGTCGGCGGCGGCCCAGGCGACGCGGGCGGCGATCAGCTTGGCCATGCCCGCTTCCAGGTCGCAGCGCTTGCCCTCATCCTTCTGGCGGGCGGCGTAATAGGTCAGCTGGCGCACCCCCATCAGCTCGGCCGCCATCATCGCCAGCTTGTTGGCCACCCGCGGGAAGCCGAAGATCGGGCCGCCGAACTGCTTGCGGTCGAGCGCGTAGTTCAGCCCCAGCTCGAGCCCCCGTTGCGTGACGCCGACGGCGCGGGCGGCGGTCTGGATACGGGCGCTCTCGAAGGTGGCCATCAGCTGCTTGAAGCCCTGGCCGGGCGTGCCGCCCAGCAGGTTGGCGGCCGGCACGGTGAAGCCGTCGAAGCCGATCTCGTATTCCTTCATGCCGCGATAGCCGATGACGCCGATCTCGCCGCCGCTCATGCCGGGCGTCGGGAAAGGAGCGGCGTCATCGCCGCGCAGCTTTGGGGCCAGCAGCATGGAGAGGCCGCGGTAGTCGGTGGTCTCCGGCTCGGTGCGGACCAGCAGGGTCATGACGTCGGCCCGGGCCGCGTGGGTGATCCAGGTCTTGTTGCCGGTCACGACATACTGGTCGCCCTGCAGCACCGCCCGGGTGCGCAGAGAGCCGAGGTCCGAGCCGGTGTTGGGTTCGGTGAAGACGGCGGTCGGCAGGATCTCGGCGCTGGCGATCTTCGGCAGCCATTCGGCCTTCTGATCGCCCGTGCCGCCGGTCAGGATCAGCTCGGCGGCGATTTCCGAGCGGGTCGCCAGCGAGCCGACGCCGATCCAGGCGCGACTCAGCTCCTCGGAGACCACGCACATGGCCGTCTTGCCCATGCCCGACCCGCCGTATTCCTCCGGAATGGTCAGGCCGAAGACGCCCAGGTCGCCGAGCTCGGCAACCAGCTCCAGCGGGATCAGCTCGTCGTTCAGGTGCCACTGGTGGGCGAAGGGGATGACCTTTTCCTCGGCGAAGCTGTGGAACTGGTCGCGGATCATCTCGAAGGTTTCGTCGAGCCCGGTATCCTCGACCGTCGCCTTGCCGCGCGCCTGGGCGACCAGCTGGGCCACCCGGCTCTTCACCGCCTGGCCGCCGCCCTCGTTGATGCAGCGGGACAGGGCGGGGGTGAACAGCTTCTGGATCGTCGCCTGGTCGGCGGTCAGGTCCCAGGGGCGGATCATCTCGCCCTGGTTCATCGGGATGCCGCCGATCAGCTGGTTGGCGTATTCGGCGAACAGCAGCTGGGCCAGCAGGGCCTCGGTCTCGCCGAACTTGCCGGCCGCCTCGAGGGCCGAGGCCCAGCCGGCGACCTGGGTCATCAGCTCGGCGTAGGAGGCGTACCAGCCGAACCCATGCACGCTGTGCTGTTCGGCGTCGGCCAGCTTGCGATCGATCTTGCCGCCGGCGGTGATCTTCGCCTTCACCGCGCCCCTAGCCTCGGCCACGAAGGCCTGGGCCTCGCCGGCCGCATCGCGCAGAAGGCCGGTCAGGCCGTCCAGGATCAGGCTGTCTTCGGCGACGGTGGCGGCGGCGGTCATGCAATGATCTCCCGGAATTCTTGTGCAGCGCACTCTATGTATCTCGCAAACGCACACAAGACAGCCGGCCGACGCATTATTTTACCGCTGCGGCCAACCAGCGGCTAGGTTCTCATAAACACCAGGGAGGCCCCATGCTCACCGTCCACCACCTCAACGAAAGCCGCTCGCAGCGCATCCTCTGGCTGCTCGAGGAACTCGGCCTGCCCTACGAGATCAAGTTTTACAGCCGCGACGCCACCACCCGCCTGGCCCCGCCGGAGCTGAAGGCCGTCCACCCGCTCGGCAAGAGCCCGGTGATCACCGACGGCGACATGACGGTGATCGAGAGCGGCGCCATCATCGACTACATCATCCGCCGCCATGCGGACGGCCGCATGGCCCCAAATCCCTCGACCCCGGCCTTCGACCACTATCAGCAGTGGCTGCACTATGCCGAGGGCAGCGCCATGCTGCCGCTGATGCTCAACATGTACGTCAGCCGGCCGGGGGAGGGCGGCGCGCCCCTGGCCCCGCGCATCGAGAGCGAGATCGCCAACCACCTCTCCTATGTCGAACAGAGCCTGGCCGGCCGTGACTTCCTGCTGGGTGGTGAGCCGACCGGCGCCGACGCCCAGATGAGCTTCATCCCCGAGGTCGCCAAGGCCATGGGCAAGCTGCCCAGCTATCCCAACATGGCCGCCTGGATCGAACGCATCCACGCCCGTCCCGCCTGGAAGCGCGGGCTGGAGAAGGGCGGGCCCTACGCGCTGGGAGCCTGACCGGTTTCGTACAGGCGTTCAGGCCAATGACCTGATCCGGCGGCCTCGCGGAGGTCGCCGACGGTCAGGCCGGTGGTATCGAACAGCACTGGCAGGGCCACGCCCTTGGCCTGTCGCTCTGCCACTACCTGGTTGACGGCGGGCGGGGGTCCGATACCGAACTCGATCTCGATGTCATCGACGACCTCGTTGATCAACAGGATGTGCAAGCCGATGTCCGCCAACCGCTCGTCCGCCGCGAACTTCCGGCGGCGGGCCGGAGGCAACTGGTCGTTGATCAGTCGCGAGACGGGGTCGAGATCGTTCATCCGAACGGGTCGTCCAGGTAGCCATCCAGGAAGTCGAACACCGTCGCCTTCAGCATGGCGTGCGGGATGGCGTTGAAGTGGTCGCAGCCCTGGACGGAGACCGCCTTGGCGCCCCGGATATGATCGGCCAGGCCCTGCGGATCGCCGGCCAGCGCGTCGCGACTGCCGGCGACGACCAGGGTGGGAACGCTGATGCCGAAGAGGTCGTCGGGGGTGAGGGTCACGCCCTCTGCGCGCGAGGCGGCGGCCAGGGCCATGCGGTCTTCGCCCTGCTCGTCGGCGAACTGGCGAAAGCTCCGCAGCATGGGCTCGGCGATCGTGGCCGGATCGTCGGCCTCCATGGCCTGGCCCATGGCGTCGTCCCCGGGTGAGGGGGTGAACAGCCGCTCGCCGATGCCGCCGACGGCCAGTTGGTCGATGCGGTCGCCGCGGGCGATGGCCAGGGACAGCGCCAGCCTCGCGCCCATCGAGTAGCCGACGACGTCGGCCCGGGCGACGCCGAGATGGTCCAGAAGCTCGGTCAGGTCGGCCAGCCGCCGGCCGGTGGCGTAGGAGGCCGGGTCATGCGGCTTGCCGCTGCGGCCGTGGCCGCGCGAGTCCGGGGCGATGACCCGCTGGCCGCGCCGCTCGAAGGCGGCGTACCAGCCGGTGCGCTTCCAGCCCTCGTCGCGATTCGAGGCGAAGCCATGCACCAGCAGCACCGGCTTGCCGTCGGTCACCCCGGCGTCGTCGTAGGAAATGGTGACGCCATCGCTGGCGGTGAACTCGGCCATCAGCCCCCCTTGCCCGGTTCGAACAGTTCTATGGCATTCCCCGAAGGGTCTTCACACAAGGCCTGCGATCCCCCCGGACCGCTGACAATGGGCCCGCGGAAGACTATCCCGCCCTCGGTCATCCGCGCCACCATCCCGGCGAGGTCATCGACGAC
Source organism: Caulobacter sp. NIBR1757 (assembly GCF_027912495.1). Classification (GTDB taxonomy): domain Bacteria; phylum Pseudomonadota; class Alphaproteobacteria; order Caulobacterales; family Caulobacteraceae; genus Caulobacter. The sequence continues at coordinate 926,386 of NZ_CP115463.1, forward strand.
CAGCACGATGCGATTCCAGCCGCCCGGTCCGGGCTGCGCCCCGCTGTCCAGCGTCTTGCCGGCCGAGGAGGTCGGGCCCGCCAACCACAGGTCCTGGTCGCCGCGCACGACCACGGCCATGGCCGGGCCGAATCGCTGACGCACCTCGAAACCGAGCACGTCGGTGTAGAAGCCGACAGCCTCGGCTACATCGCGGACCAGATATCGCGCGGTCGCCATTCGGCGGTCCTCCCGGTGCGGACAGTGCCGACAGTGGCGGCCGGCGTCCATATACGGAATTTGAGTCGGGCAAGCTCCGTTCCCTGGCGCCCTAGCCGCCAATCGCCGCCTGAACCCTGAGCGCCTGCACCGTCTCGCGCACGTCGTGAACCCGCACGGCGGCGACGCCCGCCGCCGCGCCGGCCAGCGCCGCCGCCAGGGAGCCGCCCAGTCGGGCGTCGGCGTCCTTGCCCAACGGGTCGAGGGTGGCGATGAAGCGCTTGCGGCTGGCGCCCAGCAGGACGGGGTAGCCGAGCGCCACCAGCCGGGGCAGGGCGGCGAGCAGGGCCAGGTTGTGATCCACGGTCTTGCCAAAGCCGATGCCGGGATCGAGCCAGATCCTGTCGTGCGCCACGCCGGCGGCCATGGCCGCCTCTGCGCGCGCCAGCAGGAAGGCTTCGACCTCGCCCACGACGTCGTCGTAGCGGGGGTCATCCTGCATGGTGCGCGGCTCGCCCTTCATGTGCATCAGCACCACGTCGCAGCCGAGTTCGGCGGCGGTCTCGGGCGCGCCCGGAGCGGTGAGGGCGGCGACATCGTTCCAGATGGTCGCCCCGGCGGCGATGGCGGCGCGGGCGACGGCGGGCTTCATGGTGTCGATGGACAGGGGGACGTCGGCGCCGGCAAGGCCCTCGATGACCGGCCGGACGCGGGCGATCTCCGCCTCGACGGACACCGCCGCGGCGCCGGGGCGGGTCGACTCGCCGCCGATGTCGAGGAGGTCGGCGCCGTCGGAGATCAGCTTGCGGCCATGGGCGACGGCGGCTGCCGTGCTGTCATGGCGCCCGCCGTCGGAGAAGCTGTCCGGCGTGACATTGACGATGCCCATCACCTTAGGGCGCTTCAGGTTTTCCCACATTTTTGAGTGATGCCGCGCGCGCGGCGATCCCGCAAGGAAGGGGCGAAGGGGATTCATATGAAACGCTTGCTTCTCGCCGCCACGCTGTCGCTCGGCCTGGCGACCTCATCCGCCGCCCAGACCCCGCCGCCGCGCATCCACCTGGCCCCGCCACAGTCGTTGTCGCCGCTGGCCGTCAGCCTCGACCAGTTCACCCGCGGCACCCTGCGGTTCGTCATCCTGCATGAGCTGGGGCATGGGCTGGTCGATCTCTACGACCTGCCGGTGCTGGGCCGCGAGGAGGATGCCGCCGACCGCTTCGCCACCTTCTGGATGTCGCCCGACAGCCAGGGCGAGGACGGCACCGACGCGGTGGCGGCCATGGAATGGTGGCTGGCCTCGGCCCGGCAGAGCGACATCACCCGCGACCAGCTGCCCTGGTGGGATGAGCACGGCATGGACGAGCAGCGCGCCTACCAGATCGCCTGTCTGCTGTACGGCGCCTCGCCCCAGGACTTCGGGCCGCTGGCCGGGCGGATGGGCATTCCCGAACGCAGCCGCCAGCGCTGCCTGGGCGAGACGGCGCAGAACAACACCAGCTGGTCGAAGCTGCTCAAGGGCCAGGTCAGCCAGATGCATAACCTCGACGGCTATTTCACCAACCTGACCTACATGGAGCCGGGGCCAGGGACCCGGGACGCGGCGCAGATCGCCAGGCGCTACCGCATCCTCGAGGAGGTGCGGGAGATCATCCGGCAGTTCAGATACACCGACGTCAACACCACGGTGAAGCTGACCGCACGCGACTGCGGCGTGTCCAACGCCTTCTGGAACACGGAGACCGACGAACTGACGCTCTGCTACGAGCTGATCAACGAGGTCGCCGCCACCGGCGTCGCGGCGGGCTTCCACTGAGCCGGAAAAACCCCCGGTCCTTGCGGGCCGGGGGCTGATCCTAGTCGATGTTCCTGGCCGTGGCCGTTCCCGGCCGGGGCGACAGGGGCACGGAGACCGAGGGGCCGCCGGGGCGGCGCGGCTCGATGTCGTCGCGGACCGGTTTGACGCCCTTCAGCAGGTTGGTGATCTCCTCGCCGCTGAGGGTTTCGTACTCCAGCAGGCCCTGGGCGACGATCTCGAGATCGGCGGCCTTCTCGGTCAGTATGCGCTTGGCCTCGTTGTAGCCGTCGTCGACCAGGCGCTTGACCTCGGAGTCGATCTTGCGGGCAGTCTCTTCGGAGACGTTCTGGGTCCGGGCCACGGAGTGACCGAGGAACACCTCTTCCTGGTTGTCGCCGTAAGAGACGAAGCCCAGCTCGTCGGAATAGCCCCATTGGGTGACCATGGCGCGGGCCAGGTTGGTCGCCGCCTTGATGTCGCTGCTGGCGCCGGAGGTGATGTTCTCCTTGCCGAAGATCAGCTCCTCGGCGACCCGGCCGGCCATCATGATGGCCAGGCGCGAGGTCATCTGGACGTACTTCATCGAGTAGCGGTCGCCTTCGGGCAGCTGCATGACCATGCCCAGAGCCCGGCCGCGCGGCACGATGGTGGCCTTGTGCACCGGGTCGGCGCTGGGGACGCTCATCGCCACCAGGGCGTGGCCGCCCTCGTGATAGGCGGTGTTGCGCTTTTCCTCTTCGCTCATGGCCATCGAGCGGCGCTCGGCGCCCATCATGACCTTGTCCTTGGCGTGCTCGAAGTCATGCATGGTGACCATGCGGCGGTTCTTGCGGGCGGCGGCCAGAGCGGCCTCGTTGACCAGGTTGGCCAGGTCGGCGCCGGAGAAGCCGGGGGTGCCGCGGGCCAGGGTCTTTACATCGACATCGGCCGACAGCGGCACGTTGCGCATGTGGACGCGCAGGATCTTCTCGCGGCCGGTGACATCGGGGTTGGGCACCACGACCTGACGGTCGAAGCGGCCCGGACGCAGCAGGGCCGGGTCCAGCACGTCGGGACGGTTGGTGGCGGCGATCAGGATGATGCCTTCGTTGGCCTCGAAGCCGTCCATCTCGACCAGCAGCTGGTTGAGGGTCTGCTCGCGCTCGTCATTGCCGCCGCCCAGGCCGGCGCCGCGGTGGCGGCCGACGGCGTCGATTTCGTCGATGAAGATGATGCAGGGGGCGTTCTTCTTGGCCTGCTCGAACATGTCGCGCACGCGGCTGGCGCCGACGCCGACGAACATTTCCACGAAGTCGGAGCCCGAGATGGTGAAGAAGGGCACGCCGGCTTCACCGGCGACGGCGCGGGCGATCAGGGTCTTGCCGGTGCCGGGAGGGCCGACCAGCAGGGCGCCCTTGGGGATCTTGCCGCCCAGGCGCTGGAACTTGGCCGGATCCTTCAGGAAATCGACGATTTCCTGCAGTTCTTCCTTGGCCTCGTCGACGCCGGCGACGTCGTCGAAGGTGATCCGGTTCTTGTTCTCGGTCAGCAGCCGGGCCTTGGACTTGCCAAAGCCCATGGCGCCCCGGGCGCCGCCCTGCATCTGGCGCATGAAGAAGATCCACACCCCGATCAGCAGCAGGATCGGCAGGGCGCCGGACAGCAGGCTGAGCAGGTTGAACTTGTCGCCGCGCGGGAAGCTGACGTCGATGCCCTTGGCTTCCAGGCGCTTGAGCAGGTCCTCGGTCGGCGGGGCGGTGGTGAAGTAGGTGACCTTGGGGTCGGCGGTGCTCAGGCGCACCCGCGTCGCCGACTGCCAGTCGAGTTTGCGGACCTCGCCGGAATCGACCTTGGTCAGCATGGTCGAGTAGCTGATGTCGCCGCCGGCCTTGGAGCCGGTCGGGGCGCTGATCGTCTGGTTGTTGCCGCTCAGCACACTGTAGATGCCGATCATCACGACGACGATGACGCCCCAGACCGCGAAATTCCGCAAATTCATGCTGTCTACTCAGGTCCGCAAAAAGGGTTGTGACACATCAATGTAGGACGCCGCCTCCGGGTTCGCCACAAGGCGCGACCGGATGCGCATCCGCTTCCTTTGTGATCAGGCCCAGCGCCGCTTCGAAACGGAGCCGGACCAGCGACCGGATACGGACAGACGGGCTAGCTGCAAGGATCGGGCAAGTCCAGACCCCGGCGCCGTCGCTGACCAGCGGAAGCGCGCCTCTGACGGCCGGCGGCAGGGCTTTCAGCGCGGACTGCTGGGATTTTGGCAGTCTGGCGGTGTGGCCCCAAAGCGGTTGCACGGTAAGGCCTGGCGCCTCGGCGGTCAGTTCGAAACGGCCGTCGAATACGGCCGGTTCGTTTTGGGACAGCCGCAGGGGCGGCGAGGGCGCGCGCGACAATTCGCCGGTCTCGCGGCAGACGGTGATCGTGTCGCCGGTCGCCTCGATGCGGGCGCCGGCCAGGGTGGCGATGGTGTCCTCGCGCGCGATGCGGGCCAGGAGGCTGTCCAGCTGTTCGGTGCGCGGCGGGGTCGATGTGCCGGCGGCGCAGAGGCAGGCAGCCGCGATTTCGCGAGCGGACGCATCCCGATGCAATGTGATTATCCCAGCGTGGTCAGCCGCCGTGAGAGGTCCCTTCTCCCCTCGCGGGAGAAGGTGGCCCGAAGGGCCGGATGAGGGGGCTCCCAGGTCCTTCAACCGCGATGAGACGGTCGTGAGGGGCTGCGTCGAGCGCCGGTGAACCCCCTCATCCGTCGGCTTCGCCGACACCTTCTCCCGCGAGGGGAGAAGGGAGCCCAGAGGCGAACTCCCAAGCTGGCCGGCTCTGGCCCGCGCCCTGGCGTAGCGCAGGTCGAGGTTGGCCGGGTCGTCGATCCAGGCCTTGCCGCGACGCGCCAGCCAGTCCTGCAGGTCGCCGCGCTTCAACCCCAGCATCGGCCGCAGCACGAAGACCCCGCGCCCGTCCGGCCAGGCGGGGGAGGGACCCCATTCTCGGGCGTCCGGGACGGTCGAGCCCGCGGCCCGCATGGCGGCGCTTTCGCCAAGGTCGCTGGCGGTGTGACCCATCAAGAGGACGGTGGCGCCCGCGTCCCGCGCGGCCTTGGCCAGCAGGGCGTGGCGGGCGGCGCGGGCGGCTGCGGGCAGGCCGGTCGCGGGCTTGTCGCCGTCCCAGGTGAGCGTCCGGTGGGCGCGGCCGCGTTCGGCGGCCATCTCGGCGCATCGCTCGGCCCAGGCGGCGCTGACCGCCTGCAGGCCGTGATCGACGGTCAGGGCGATGACCGGGCGGCCGTTCTGGCGGGCCCAACCGCTGACCAGATGCAGCAGGGCCAGGGAGTCCGAGCCGCCGGAAAGGGCGACGGCCAGGGGCGCGTCCGAATGGGTCTCCAGCCGTTCGTCGAGGACGGCCGCGACCCGGGTCGCGACGGGGTCGGCAACCTGGACGGTCAGCCCGCGCACTTGGCCTGCGCGCGGACCGCCTGGGCCCGGGTGGTCACGCCGGCGGCGGCGTTGGGGTAGCGGCGGGGCAGTTCGCCCAGCGCCTGGCAGGCGTCGGCGGGCAGCTTCTGGGCGACCAGGCTCTTGGCCAGTTCGACCACCGCATCTGGGGCCCAGCTGGTCTTGGGCCAGCCGCGGACGGCGCCGAGATAGGCGCTGGCGGCCCTCGAGTTGTCGCCCCGGGCGCTGAGCGTCTTGCCCAGCCAGTAGCGGGCTTCGGGCGCCCTCGGGGTATCGCCGAACGCGCCGACATAGCGGTCGAAGCTGACCTCGGCGGCCGAGTAGTCGCCGTCGGCCATCTGCTTGCGGCCGAGCGCGAACAGTTCGTCCGGGTCGACCGGCGTCTCGGCGACGGCGGCCTGTTCCTCGGTCGGGGCGGCGGCGGCGGCCGCTTCCAGGCTGGCGATGCGGCCTTCGAGGGCGGCCAGGCGATCGCCGAGCAACTTGTTGTTGGCTTCGGACGCCGCCAGGGCCTGCTTGGTGCGGTAGAGGTCCATGCCGAGCTCTTCGTTGCCGGCGTTGCTGCGGGTCAGGGTCTGTTCGAGGTCGGCGACGCGGTCGGTGAGGGCGGCGATCACCGCGCCCGTCTCGGCGTCCTGCACGACCACCGGCTGGCCACTGTCGCGGCCCTGGAAGACGATGGCGCGCAGCTCGCGGACCACCTTCTCCATCTTCTCCAGCCGCCTGACCGAGCGGTCGTCGAGTGGGTCGGGCATGGGGGTCTGGGCCACGGCGGCGAAGTGCACCGAGACGGCGATCAGCACCGCAAGGAAGGGGGCGGCCTTGAGCGAGGAGGAGAGCGTCGGCTTCATGGCGTCAGAGTGTCCTGTGTCCGGCGTCAATATTACGGCAAAAGGGGGCCGCCTGAAGCGACCCCCTCCGTGCCTTGGTCTACAGGGTCGCCTAGTAGCCGCCGCTGGTGATGATCGTCTGGCCGTTACGGTTCTGCTGGTAGGCTTCCTCGTCCGTGCCCGGATTGATCGGGCGTTCCTTGCCGTTCGACAGGGTCATGATCCGGCTGGGCGAGACGCCGCGCGAGACCAGGTAGTCCTTGACAGCGTTGGCCCGGCGGCTGCCGAGGGCCAGGTTGTACTCGCGGGTGCCCCGCTCATCGGCGTTGCCTTCGATGCGGATCGAGACGTTCGGATAGCGGCGCAGCCAGGCGCCCTGGGCGTCGAGCACCGGCATGGCGTCCGAGCGGATGTCGTAGCTGTCGAGATCGAAGTAGACGAAGTCGCCGACGTTGATGATGAAGTCCTGGCTCGAGCCGGGGATCGGCCGGCTGTCGACGGGGCCGGGGCCCTTCGGCGGGACGTAGGTTTCACCACCGCCGCCGCCCTGCGGCGGGCGCGGTCCGGGGTCGGGATTGGTCTTCGGCTTGGTCGCGCAGGCGGCCAGTGAGGCGGCGGCGACGGCCACCAGGGCCAGTCTCATGACGCTTTGGGTGTTGAAGCGCATGGCTTCCTCCTTCGGCTAGATTTGTCGGCCCGATAGTGGCGCCGATCCTTGAACGCGTGCGACTTAAAACTCTGACCGGGGCTCACAATGCCGTGGGAGTGCGACGCCCGGACAACAATTCTTCTGACGATTGAACCTTCTGTTCCCGACTAGTCCAGCAACGGTGACCATGCCGGGTCGGATCCCGAGCCCCGATAGGGGGCTGGACGTAGAATGCGGCCGGTGATGTCCACGTTCCACAGACGCGGCTCGCCACCCCGCCCTTCGCGGAAAAACATCAGCACCCGGCCGTTCGGCGCCCAGGTCGGGCCTTCATCGAGGTAGCTGGTGGTGAGGATCCGTTCGTCCGACCCGTCGGGCTTCATCACCCCGATGTGGAACTGGCCGCCCGATTGCTTGGTGAAGGCGATGAAGTCGCCCCGGGGGCTCCAGACGGGGGTGGTGTAGCGGCCGCCGCCCCGGCTGATGCGGCGCACGCCCGAGCCGTCGGCGTTCATGACGTAGAGCTGGGGGCTGCCGCCGCGATCGGAGTTGAAGACGATCTGGCCGCCGTTGGGCGAGAAGCTGCCCGAGGTGTCGATGCCCGGGTCGCTGGTCAGTCGGGTCTGGCCCCGGCTGCGCAGGTCCATCAGGTAGAGGTCGCTGTTGCCGTTCTTCTCGACGCTGAAGACGACGCGGTCGCCGTTCGGCGAGAAGCGCGGGGCGAAGACCATGCCGGGGAAGCGGCCGAGCGTTTCCTGCCGCCCGGTCGAGATGTTGAACAGATAGATCGACGACCCCGTCGGCCGCAGGGCCATGTAGGTGATCTCCTGGCTGTTGGCCGAGAAGCGCGGGGTCATGACGATGTAGCTGCCGTCGGTCAGGTAGCTGTTGTTGGCCCCGTCCTGGTCCATGATCGACAGGCGTTTGACGCGCTTTCCGCGCGGGCCGCTCTCGGCGATGAAGACGACGCGGGTGTCGAAATAGCCGCTTTCGCCGGTCAGCCGCTGGTAGATCTGGTCGCTGATCTTGTGGGCCACGCGGCGCCAGTTTTCCGGCGTCGAGGTGAATTGCAGGCCGAGCAGCTGGGTGCCCGAGCCGATGTCCCAGAGGCGGAAGTCGACGCGCAGGCGGCCGTCGCCCTCGGTGGTCACCTGGCCGTTGACCAGCACCTGGGTGTCGATGGTCTTCCAGGCCTCGAAGTTGGGCTGGATGGCGATGTCGAGGTTGCGCTCGGGGAAGGCGGCCGGATTGACCGGCGCGAACAGGCCCGACTGCTCGAGGTTGGCGCTGATCACCCCGGCGATGTCGCCGCCGCGGCCGCCGCTGAAGGCGGGAATGGCGATCGGCACCGGCTGGATGTTGCCCTGGTTGACGTCGACCTCGATCTGGGCGGCGGCGACGCCGGGCAGGGCGGCCGTTCCCATGATCAGGGCGCAGAGCGCGAAGAGCAGGTGGCGGAGAGTCATGTCGGGCTCCTCGTGGCGCAGGGCTGCGCAGCTTCGCGCAGGTCGGGGACGGGAATGAGGCGGCTCATAGAGCACAGGCCTTCTGGGCGTCGAAGTTGAGGGTCAGGCTGTCGCCGGCCAGTTCGGGCGGCATGTTCTTGAACGGTTGGGCGCGATTGACGGCCAGGATCGCCCGGGTCTTGCCGGCCTCGACCAGTTCCGGGCTGGCGCCGGAGCTGCGGATGATCTCCGGCTCGCCGATAACGCGGCCCGACGGCGACAGCACCACCTTGACCGAGACCCTCACCGACCGGCCGCCTTCGACGAAGCAGTTGGGCCGCCAGTATTTGTAGAGGTCGGCCAGCAGGCCCTGCAGCCATTCGCCGGGCGGACCACCGCCGGCCCCGCCGTTGGGTGTCGGCTTGGGCGAGGTCGGGGGCCGGGGCGGCCCCTTGGTTCCGCCGCCCTCGGGCCGGCCGCCGCCGTTGTTCTTCAGGCGCTTCTCAAGGTCATCGAAGTCGAGGTTGGTCTGTTTCTTCGGCGTTGGAGAGGGCGTCGGCTTGGCCTTCTCCTTCGGCTTCTCGGGCGTCGGCTTGGGCTCAGGCGTCGGGGTCGGCACGGGGGCCGGCGGAGCGACGGGCTCGGGCGGCAGTTCCGGGATCGGTTCCTCGGTCAGGGCGTCGAGCTCAGGGCCTTCCTCGGTCTTGCGCAGCTCGGCCGGGCCCTCGGTGACGATGGTCACCGGCACGGCGCCGAGGGTGATCGGTTTGGACGGGTGCGGCCAGGCGAACAGGGCAAGCGCGGCCACGCTCAGGTGGACGACCACCGAGGCGATGAGAGCGGGGGCGAGCTGGCGACGTTCCCGGGCCATGGGGGTCTCATCCTCCCCCGTTTACGGGGGAGGGGGACCGTCGCCGAAGGCGATGGTGGAGGGGGCGAGTGACGGAGTGAGCAGCGTGGGAGGGCGAAGAATGGTGGCCGCGCGGGATCGGCGACGTCGGCGCACGGCCCTCGCCCCCTCCACCACCCGCTGCGCGGGCGGTCCCCCTCCCCCGTGAACGGGGGAGGATGGAGACGCGCGCGCCCTCAATCATTCCGACGCCGCCTCGGACTTGGGGCCGCTGGTCGGGCCGCCGGTGTCGGTGATCAGGTTGATCCTGGTGAAGCCGCCGGTGCTGATCGCCGCCATCACCTGGGCCACCACCTCGTAGGAAGCCAGGCCATCGGCGCGGACATAGATCGGGCGCTCGAAGTTCTCGTTGGACATGGCTGCCAGCCGGGCCTTGAGGGCGGCGAAGGGCACCTCCTCCTCGCCGACATAGAGCTTGCCGTCCTTGCGGACCGTCAGGGTCAGGGGCTCGGACTGGTCCTGCAGCGAGCCGGCCTCGGTCTTGGGCAGTTCGATGGAGACCCCGCTGGTCAGCAGGGGGGCCGAGATCATGAAGATGATCAGCAGCACCAGCATGACGTCGACCAGCGGGGTGACGTTGATCTCCGACAGGGCGCCGCGCCGGCCGCGGCCACGGCGCCGACGGCGACCGCCGCCCGCCCCGAAGGCGTCGTTGGAGGAAAGCGCCACCCTCCTAGACCTTCTCGGCCAGGCGGCGCTGGATGGCGGTCGACAGGTCGTCCGCGAAGCCTTCCAGACGGGCGGCGAACTTGCCGGCGTCGGTCGAGAACTTGTTGTAGGCGATGTAGGCGGGAATAGCGGCGATCAGGCCAAGCGCCGTGGCGAACAAGGCTTCCGCGATAGCGGGGGCAACCACGGGCAGGGAGGTGTTCTGCTCCAGCGCGATGTTCTTGAAGGCGTTCATGATGCCCCAGACGGTGCCGAACAGGCCGATGAAGGGGCTGGCGGTGGCGACGATGGCAAGCGTACCCAGACCCTCTTCGGCCTTCTGGCTTTCGCGGGCGATATTGCTGTCGAGCACGCGGTCGATGCGCTGGATCAGCAGGGCGGTCTGGGTATCGCCGATGGCGCCCTTGGCCCGGGTGTCGCGCCATTCGCGCAGGGCGGCGTTGAGCAGGCGGGGCAGGGGGTGTTTCGAATTGCCGGCCTCCTGGGCGACTTCTTCGAGGGGACGGCCCGAGCCGACCTTGTCCTCGAAGGCGTTGGCCTGGCGGTTGAGGCCGCCGAAGCGGACGAACTTGTCGATGATCACCGCCCAGCTGACCAGCGAGGCGATGGCGAGGCCGACCATGACGCCCTTGATGACCCAGTCGGCCTTCAGGAACAGGGCGATGAACGAAAAGCTCTCGGCCGTGACGGCGTGCGGTTCCATGCGGCTTTGGGCTCCCCCGAAATCAGTGTCGTCTTACCCGCATCATCTGGCTGGGTTTGGTGACAATAAGGCGTCGAAAAGACATGTGCCCTAGTGGTTAACCAGCTGTGACCGGAATGCACGTCCGCTCGTCGGCTGCGTGCAAAATCGGGGCGGCGCGGGGGCGGGGGCGATCGGGGCGCTATCGAAGCGGACCTACATTATAGCCCATGCGAGGGCCCGCCAGCCGGACAACTGCGACAAGGGGTTGATCGGCCTGTCTTTTTGCCGTGGCCGGGGCGCTGGTTTTGTAGCCCGGTCCGTGGGTCGTGCGTAGGTCGACCGGCGGCAAAAGTGGGTCGCCGCGTGCCCACGGCGGAGACGCTTTCGGCGCGGGTTCGGCGAAGCGCCCGAATTGGGCGATAATATCACCCGGAGTTTATTCCGGGGCGAACCAGGGGCGGAGCTTTTCGGCCATGCCGGGCGGCGGTTTCGAGGGGCGGCCGTCGAGGCGGATGCAGGCGGCGTTGACCACGGCCTGGGCGATCAGGTCGTCGCCGCGGGTGATGGTCTGGCTGATGAACAGGCGGGGGCCTTTGACGCGGTCATAGGTGGTGCGGACGACCAGGGCGTCGTCGATGCGGGCCGGGCGCTTGAAGTCGAGTTCCATGCGGGTGACGACGAAGGCGATCGGCTGTTCGCCATCCAGCAGGTCGCTGTGCGAGACGCCGGCCAGGCGCAGGAAGTCGCTGCGGCCGCGCTCGAGATAGCGCAGGTAGTTGGCGTGGTAGACGACGCCGGAGAAGTCGGTGTCCTCGTAGTAGATGCGAACGGGCAGGCGGTGCTCGCGGCCGACGAAGAGACCGGCGGTGGGTTCGGGAAGGTCGGACATCGCGGCCTTTCTAGCTGACGATCGGCGGGCTTGAGCGGGCGTCGGCGGGAGATTCGATCTCTCCATCGACCTGGTTCCGGATGAAGGCCAGCAGGAAATCATGCTCATCCCGGGCCAGCCAGCGGCAGAAGGCGACCAGGCCGACGCCGAAGGCCAGAATGAAGAGTAGGTCAGGCAGTCCCGAGGGGCCGGCGCCATGCGCGCCAAGCGTCCCCAGCGTGACGAGGCCGATGAAACCGAACCAGAAGGCCATGAAGAGGGTGGCGAAAATCGGCATGGAGGATCGGGCGAGGATCCGGCTGCCGCCGGCCGTCTCCTGGATGGAGAGGCGCATGACGGTCTGAAAGCTGTTTCGGTACCAGATGCGTTTGCGCAGCCAGCCGCCCTGAGAGCTGACCTGGCCTATGACCGGCTTGCCGCCGAACAGGCCCAAAGTGCCGTCCAGGCCCATCGAAAGATCCTTGGCGCAGGCCTGCGGGGTCAGGGTCGACCGGACGATGTCCCGCCGTGGGCCGAGCCAGTCCAACAATCCCATCCGTGACGCCCCCTCAGACCTCGGTCGCCTCCGTCATACGGGCCAGCCGCTCTATGAGGAAGGCGTGGTCTCGCGTCGGATCGCCCCGGCCGAACAGGAAGGCCAGCAGGATGGCGGCCAGAAGGGTCGGGGCGACGATCAGGATCGGCCAGTAGCGTTCCAGCAGGCCGCCCGCCACGGCGAAGGCGCTGGCCAGGCCGACGACGGTGATCAGCAGGCCGAACCAGCCTCCGGCGAACAGCGCCGCGAGGGGGTGCAGGCCGCGGCGACAGATCAGGGTGGTGGCGGCGCCATCGCCCTGAAGGCTGACGTCCAGGCAGACGCGGAACAGACTCCGCCAGCGGACGCGGCGGCGCAGGCTGGCGTAGAGGGGGCCGACCTCGCCGATGATCGGCTTGCGGCCGAAAACGGTCCAGGGACTATCGACGCCGGCCTTCAGGCGGGCGACGCAGGTTTGATGATCCAGCGGGGAGTGCAAATGCGTCTCCGGGATCAGGGCGAGGTGAAAGGGAGATATGACACGAACTCGGGACGACCTGATGCCGGTACAATCGGCGTCGGGATAACAGAGTTCCCGATCAGGAATTCTCAAATGACCCGTTTTGGGTTTTTTATTCCTCGAATAGCGTCCCTTGCGCCTTGGGCGGCAGGCCCGGCGGGGTCGGCGGCTCCGCCAAGCCCAGATGCAGATAGGCCTTGCCGCAGGCGACGCGGCCGCGCGGGGTGCGCTGGATGAAGCCCTGCTGCATCAGGTAGGGCTCGATGACGTCCTCGACGGCGTCGCGGGCCTCGGCGATGGCGTAGGCGAGGGTTTCGACCCCGGCCGGGCCGCCGTTGTAGTGCTCGATCAGGGCGCGCAGGTAGCGGCGGTCGAGGCTGTCGAGGCCATGCTCGTCGACTTCCAGGCGGGCCAGGGCGCGGGCCGCATGCTTCTGGTCGATAATTTCAGCCCCGTCGGCGGCGGCGAAGTCGCGGACCCGGCGCAGCAGGCGGCCGGCGACGCGGGGCGTGCCCCGCGAGCGGGCGGCGATCTCGGCGGCGCCGTCGTCGCTGACGGCGATGCCCATGCGGCGTGAGGCGTGGTCGATGACCAGCTTGAGCTCGTCCTTCGTGTAGAACTCCAGGCGGATGGGGATGCCGAAGCGGTCGCGCAGGGGCGTGGCGAGCAGGCCGGCGCGGGTGGTGGCGGCGACCAGGGTGAAGGGAGCCAGATCGATGCGGATCGAGCGGGCCGAGGGGCCTTCGCCGATGACCAGGTCGAGGACCTGGTCCTCCATGGCCGGGTAGAGGATTTCCTCGACGTTCGACGAGAGGCGGTGGATTTCGTCGATGAACAGGACGTCGTTGGGTTCGAGGTTGGTCAGGATGGCGGCCAGATCGCCGGCCTTGGCCAGCACCGGGCCGGAGGTGGCGCGGAAGTTGACGCCCAGTTCGCGGGCGACGATCTGGGCCAGGGTGGTCTTGCCTAGGCCCGGCGGGCCGAACAGCAGGACGTGGTCGAGCGGCTCGCCGCGACCCCGGGCGGCGTCGATGAAGACCTTGAGGTTGGCCTTGGCGCCCTGCTGGCCGACGAACTCGGCCAGGGTCTGGGGCCGCATGGCCTTGTCGGGGCCCTCGGTGGGGGCCTCGTTGGGGGAGACGATGCGGGTCATGCGACCTCCCTCCCCGAATGGGGAGGGCAGGCGCGCGTTGCGCGCCGGGTGGGGCAGTGGGTCACTGGCCCGGGCCGGTAAGGCTTCTCGGTGGATCGTCTCGTCCGTCTCAGACCGACTTCCCCACCCGACGCGCGTAACCGCGCGTCTGCCCTCCCCATTCGGGGAGGGAGGTTGGCGGCCGGGCTCATCGTCCGAGCTCCTGCAGGCCGGCCTTGATCAGGGCGGACACATCGGCCTCTTCCCCCAGCCGCAGCGAGGCCTGTTCGATCACCCGGCGCGCCATCGGTTCGGCGACGCCTAGGCCCATGAGGGCCGAGACCGCTTCGCCGGTGGCGCTGGGCGCGGCGGCGCGGGGGGCGGCGGTGTTGGGGGCGAAGATGGCCGGGCCGTCGCTGATCGGCTTGTCCTTCAGCTCGGTGACGATGCGTTGGGCGAGCTTGGGGCCGACCCCGTTGGCGCGGCCGATCAGGGCCTTGTCGTCGCGGGCGATGGCGCCGGCCAGTTCGGCCGGGCTGGCGACATCGAGCACGGCCATGGCCGCCTTGGGACCGACGCCCTGGATGGCGCGCAGCAGGACGAAGGCGCGGCGCTCGTCGCGCGCGAGAAAACCGTAGAGCTGCGGGCCGATCTGCTCGCTCCAGGGGTTTTCCGTATGGAGCACCGTCTCCTCGCCGACCGGCGGCAGGCGGCTCAGGGTGCGGGCCCCGCAGCGGACGACGTAGCCGACGCCGCCGACATCGATCAGGCACTCGTCTTCGCCGATCTCGGCGACGATGCCGCGCAGACGGCCGATCATGCAACCCTCCCCAGCGCCTTGCGCAGGCTGTGGTGGGTGACCTGCCCGATGGCGCGGGCCTTGCGGGCGTGGGCGTGGGCGATGGCGACCGCAAGCGCGTCGGCGGCGTCGGCCGTGGCACCGCCGGCGGCGGGCAGCAGGCGGGCGATCATGTAGGCGACCTGGGTCTTGTCGGCGCCGCCGGTGCCGACGACGGACTTCTTGACCTCCTTGGCGCTGTATTCGGCGACCAGCAGGCCGGCGCGGGCCGGGGCGATCATGGCGGCGGCGCGGGCGTGGCCGAGCTTCAGGGTCGACTGGGCGTTGGTGTTGAGGAAGGTCTCCTCCACCGCGGCCTCATGCGGGGCGTAGGTCTCGATGACGCCGGTGATGCCTTCGAACAGGCAGAGCAGGCGGTCGGAGAAGGGGGCCTTGTCGTCGGGCGAGATGACCCCGTGCGCGACCCAGCTCAGCCGGGCGCCCTCGACGTCGATGACGCCCCAGCCGGTCTTGCGTAGGCCCGGATCGAGCCCGAGGAGTCGGATCGTGTTCGCCATATGTTTCCCTACATTGGCGACGAGTCTGAAGAAAGTGCAAACGCTAGTGGTTACGCGGCGCGATCTCGAATTCCACCACATTGCGGTTGTCGCGCAGCATGGCGGCCAGCAGGTCCATCTTGGCGCGGCTGTTGGCGCGGACGGTGGCGCCGTGCTCGATCAGGGCGCCCTTCTTCATCAGGCGGTGGCTGAAGGGGGCCGGGTCGAGGCCGAGTTCGAGAATCTGGCGGCGCAGTTCGGCGGTGTCGGGGGCCGAGTCGCGGGCGTAGCGGATGGTCACCTCGGCCAGCGCCTGTTGCGGCAGCCAGCGGTCGATGACGCGGAAGGTGTTGAGGATGATCAGGGCCAGCACGGTGCCGCCGATCGCCACGCTCCAGAAGCCGACGCCGTAGAGGATGCCGAGCGCCGAGGTGATCCAGATCGAGGCCGCTGTGGTCAGGCCGTGGACGGTGAAGCCTTCGCGGAAGATGACGCCGCCGCCGAGGAAGCCGACGCCGGTCAGGATGCCGTGGCTCATGCGCACGGGGTCGATGCGGATGACGTCATGCGGCGTGCCGCCGCCGACCCAGGCGATCTGGTGGTTGGCCGCGACCATCAGCATGGCGCTGGTCAGGCAAAGCAGAGCGTGGGTGCGAAAGCCGGCCGGCTGGCCGCGATGACCGCGTTCGACGCCGATCAGACTGCCGGCGACCAGGGCGCCGACGAGGGGCAGATAGTACTCGGGATGAAAGACCCGAGCGTCGAGAAATTCCATGGATAACCCTCCGGGAGCGGATCATTCACCCGTTCGCCAGAGTTGGAAATAGGTTTGTAATTCCGGGGACATGTTCGGATTTCGCAGAAATCCGTACGTGTCCCCTCTTGGGTTTTCGCCCGCTGAAGGAAGAGGGGACACGTACGATTTGCTGCGCAAATCGAACATGTCCCCGGGCATCACCCCAGCTTGGCCAAATCCTCGTCGCTGATGTCGAAGTTGGCGTAGACGTTCTGGACGTCGTCTTCGTCGTCGAGGGTGTCGATCAGCTTCATGATCGTGGCCACGGCGTCGCCCTCGACCGGGACCAGCATCTTCGGCCGCCAGGTGATGGCGGTGGTCTTGGGATCACCGAGGGTTGCGGCGAGGGCGTCGATGACGGCGGTCATGTCCTCGAAGGCGGTCCAGATGACGTGGCTCTCTTCGTCGGACTCGACGTCCTCGGCGCCGGCCTCGATGGCGGCTTCCATGACGGCGTCCTCGCTGCCGGCCGAGGCGGGGTAGGTGATCTGGCCCATGCGGTCGAAGTTGAAGCTGACCGAGCCGGTCTCGCCAAGCGCCCCGCCGTTCTTGGCGAAGATCGAGCGGACGTTGGCGGCGGCGCGGTTCTTGTTGTCGGTCAGGGCCTCGACGATGACGCCGACGCCGCCGGGGCCGAAGCCTTCGTAGCGGATCTCGTCATAGCTTTCGGCGTCGCCGCCCTGGCCCTTCTTGATGGCGCGTTCGATGACGTCCTTGGGCAGGCTTTCGGACTTGGCGTTGTTGACCGCCAGGCGCAGGCGCGGGTTCATCGAGGGATCGGGCAGGCCGGTCTTGGCGGCCACGGTGATCTCGCGCGAGAGCTTTGAGAACAGCTTGGACCGGGCGGCGTCGGCGCGGCCCTTGCGGTGCATGATGTTCTTGAATTTTGAGTGGCCGGCCATCGTCGGTCTTCTGTCTGGACATGAAATCGGGACCGGGGTTCTAGCGCCCGCAGGCGGCTCTGTCATCCGGGCGCGGATTCAGTCTAGCTTTGCGGAAAATACGGGGAGACGGGGATGAGCGACGTGAAGCGGGGCGGAGGCCACCTGACGGTGATCGGCGGGGCGTCGGCGGGGACCATTTTCGAATGGTACGACTTCTACCTCTACGGCTCGCTGGC
This sequence comes from Caulobacter sp. NIBR1757, assembly GCF_027912495.1. Lineage (GTDB taxonomy): Bacteria > Pseudomonadota > Alphaproteobacteria > Caulobacterales > Caulobacteraceae > Caulobacter. Next base: position 943,313 of record NZ_CP115463.1, read on the forward strand.
CGGCTTCATCTCCAAGCATTTCTTCAGCGGGGTCAACGAGACCACGGGCTACATCTTCGCCCTGCTGGCCTTTGCGGCCGGGTTCTTCGTGCGGCCGTTCGGGGCGGTGGTGTTCGGGCGGCTGGGCGATCTGTGGGGGCGCAAGAACACCTTTCTGGTGACCATGCTGCTGATGGGCGGCTCGACCTTCGTGGTGGGGCTGTTGCCGGACTACAAGACCATCGGGGTGGCGGCGCCGATCCTGCTGGTGCTGATGCGGCTGATCCAGGGGCTGGCGCTCGGCGGCGAGTACGGCGGGGCGGCGACCTATGTCGCCGAGCATGCGCCGCCGGGGAAGCGGGGGCTTTACACCAGCTTCATCCAGACAACGGCGACGCTGGGGCTGTTCCTGTCACTGATCGTCATCCTGGGCGTGCGGGGGCAGACGGGGGAGGACGCCTTTGCCGACTGGGGCTGGCGGATCCCGTTCCTGGCTTCGGCCCTGCTGCTGGTCGTGTCGCTGTGGATCCGGCTGCGGCTCAACGAGAGCCCGGTGTTCCAGAAGATGGTCGACGAGGGCCGGGCGGCGAAGAAGCCGCTGAGCGAAGCCTTCGCCGAACCCAGGAACCTGAAGCTGGTGATCCTGGCGCTGGTCGGGCTGACGGCGGGCCAGGCGGTGGTCTGGTACACGGGGCAGTTCTACGCGCTGTTCTTCCTGGAGAAGACGCTGAAGGTGGATGGTTCGCTAGCCAACATGCTGGTGGCGGTGGCGCTGCTGCTGGGAACGCCGTTCTTCATCGTCTTCGGCTGGCTGTCGGACAAGGTCGGCCGCAAGCCGATCATCCTGGCCGGCTGCCTGATCGCGGCGCTGAGCTTCTTCCCGCTGTTCAAGGCCCTGACCGTGGCGGCCAATCCCGCCCTGGCGGCGGCGAGCGCCAGCGCGCCGGTGCGGGTCATCGCCGATCCGGCGGCCTGCGCCTTCCAGTTCGATCCGGTAGGCAAGACCGCCTTCACAAGCAGCTGCGACGTCGCCAAGTCAGCGCTGGCTTCTGCGGGGGTCTCCTACGAGAACGTCGCCGCGCCGGCCGGGACCTTGGCGGCGGTCGAGGTCGGCGGGACGAAGGTCGCGTCCTTCGAGGGGGCGAGCATGCCGACCAAGGCCTTCACCGAGGCCCAGACCGCCTGGCGCAAGCAGCTGGGCGCGGCGCTGAAGACCGCCGGCTATCCGGCCAAGGCTGAGCCTGAGAAGATGAACAAGCCGATGGTGGTGGCCATCCTGTTCGCACTCGTGCTGCTGGTGACCATGGTCTACGGGCCGATCGCGGCGGCCCTGGTCGAGATGTTCCCGGCCCGTATCCGCTACACCTCGATGAGCCTGCCCTATCACATCGGCAACGGCTGGTTCGGTGGCTTCCTGCCGACCACGGCGTTCGCGATGGTCGCGGCGACGGGCAACATCTACTACGGGCTCTGGTATCCCGTGGTGGTGGCCGCGGCGACGGCGTTGATCGGGTTCCTGTTCGTGAAGGAAATGAAGGGCGCGGATATCGACGCCTAGAGGTCCGGCCAGCGTTCGTGGATGGCGGCGACGGCGGTCTCAAAGCGGTCGTTCCAGCCGCCGCTCAGGGTGATGTAGCGGGCGCCGCGACGGTCGAGTTCGGCCCGGCAGAGGTCGAAGAAGCGGCGGCGGGTGTCGTCCTGCGGAAAGTAGCGGGTTCCGTCGTCGACCCAGGGCGCGTCGATGTCGGTCAGCAGGTAGAGGTCGCAGAGGTCGTCGAAGGCCTCGAGCTGAGGCAACGGCCGGCCCACCAGCATGCGTGACCAGACGGCCGTCAGCACCGGGTCGGTGTCGCAGATCAGCAGGCGGTTGGCGGCCCGGGCGGCGGCGGCGACGCCGGCCTGATGACCGGCGGCGATGTGGATCAGGTCCTCGGCGTTGACCTCCGTGCCGAACACCTCGGTGTAGGTGCGGCCGTATTCGGGGGCGACGACGGTGGCGAAATGGTCGGCCAACCGGCGGGCCAGCGTGGTCTTGCCGGTGCTCTCGGGACCGAACAGGCAGATGCGCGGGGTGTACCAGGCGCGGACCGGAGCCGGCAGCATGGACCAGTGGCGGAAGGGGGCGGCGCGGACGGCTGTGCCGCTGATGGCCTGCGTCTCGCGGCCGGGATCGACGGGCACGAAGCGGGCGCCCAGTTCCTCGGCCAGGCGGGCGCCGTAGGGCTCGGACGCGAAGACGACATCGACCGGCTCGGGGTGGGCGTCCTTCGAAATCCCGCGCCAGATGTCCCAGAAGTCGGGGTGATCCTGCGGCTCCTGCGGTACGTCTTCGCTGAAGTGGACGACGCGGCAGTCGGGGTAGAGCTCGCGCATCCAGGCGGCGCGCAGATGGCCGGGGATGGGTTCGCGGTCGAGGCTGCAGACCAGGATGGTGAGATGCTCGCAGTAGGCGCGGGCGAAGTCGCAGAGGTATTGGTGGCCGGCGTGCGGCGGCATGAACTTGCCGAGCAGGAAACCGCGTTGTGGCCGGCCGAAGGGGGCGGTCACGCCGTTGCTCCGGCCCGCAGGGATCGGCGCCATTCCCACAGGCCCCAGCAGGCCATGGCGAGGAACAGGCCGTAGAGGCCGGCGGTCAGGGCCAGGCCCTGGCTGGCGTAGACGCCGATGGCCAGCACATCGACGGCGATCCAGAACAGCCAGTTCTCGAGGATCTTGCGCGACAGCAGCCACTGGGCGGCGATGCTGAGGGTGGTGATCAGCATGTCGGCCGGGGCGGCGCGGGCGTCGGTGAAGGCGGTCAGGCCCCAGGCGGCTATCCCGGCGGCGGCGACGGCGGCGAGGGCTGTCAGCAGCACGGCGCGCCGGGGCAGGCGGGCGATGGGCGGCTCTTCGCCAGCCTTGCCCCTGGCCCACCACCACCAGCCGTAGAGCTGGATGACCAGGAAGAAGACCTGCAGGCCGGCGCTGCCGTAGAGGCGGGCCTGCAGGAAGACGACGAAATAGAGGGCCGTGCCGATCAGACCGGTCGGCCAGAGCCACAGGCTGCGGCGGACGGTGAACAGGACACTGAGGGCCGAGAAGACCGCGGCGGCGATCTCCAGCGGGCTCATCGGCCGACCACGATCGAGGCGAAGTCGCTGGTGAATGACCCGTCCGGCGAGGGCGGCGGGCGCAGCCAGACGGCGGAGAGCATGAAGACACCGCTGACGTCGGCCGGCAAGTCGAGGATGCCGGCGGCGTTGGTCCTCAACTTGCGGCCGGGCTGGCCGGGGACGAACAGGCGGACGGTGTGGTTGGCGCGAGGCCCCTCGGGGGTGACCAGCCGGAAGCGGCGGGGGGCGGGACCCGGCTCGCTGGCCAGGAACTCCAGCCCCTGACCGATCAGGTGCATGCCGCTACGGTCCTCGCCGTCGCAGGTCTCGACGCAGACCAGAGCCTTGGCGTTCTTGACGTAGGTCTCCCGCCACTCGCCCCGCGCCTCGACGGTTTTCCAGGCGGCAAGGACATCAAGACCAGGATCGGCCTCGTCGAAGTATTCGGCGACGTCGATGGAGGCCATGACGATGGGATGGGCCTTCAGCGACAGGGCGACGACCGCCAGGCCCTTGCGCTCGGGCGTGAAGGCGACCTCGAGCGCGCCGGGGGCCGGGCCGACGATGGTCGCCGGCTGTTCGTCGCACATCATGAGGGCGACGAGGTGTGCGACGCGCTCGGGCTTGGGGCCGGTGTCGGGGATGGGGAAGGCCATGCCGCTGGTGAAGCCAAGGGTGACCGGCTGGCCGACCTTGGCGGGGGCGGCTGCGGGCAGGAGCCAGGACTCGTGCGCCGCGGCGGCAGTGGCGAGGAGGCTGGCGATCAGGACGAGCGGGAGGAGGCGCATGGGATCGACTGTATACCTCCCTCCCCGAATGGGGAGGGCAGACGCGCGGTTACGCGCGTCGGGTGGGGAAGTCGGTCCGTGGAGCTCGAAAGTACGCGCTGAGAAGCCTAACCGGCGGGGCCGGTGACCCACTGCCCCACCCGGCGCGCAACGCGCGCCTGCCCTCCCCAATTCGGGGAGGGAGGTCGCATTCGGTCAGGCCGGTTGCAGGCTCTTGTCGATCTTGATCGTCAGTTCGCCGCTCTCGTAGCGCTTGGCCATCTTCGCCGTGCTCAGCGGCTTGATCTTGCCGGCCCAGCCTTCGGCGCCGAACTCCTCGAAGCGCTGCTGGCAGATCTTGCGCATGGCTTCCTTGGCGGGCTTCAGGTAGGCGCGCGGGTCGAACTCGCCGGGCTTTTGCGACAGGACGCGGCGGATGGCGCCGGTCATGGCCATGCGGTTGTCGGTGTCGATGTTGATCTTGCGCACGCCGTGCTTGATGCCGCGCTGGATCTCTTCCACCGGCACGCCCCAGGTCTCGGGCATCTCGCCGCCGTAGGCGTTGATGATCTCCTGCAGGTCCTTCGGGACCGAGGAGCTGCCGTGCATCACCAGGTGGGTGTTGGGCAGGCGGCGGTGGATTTCCTCGATGACGTTCATGGCCAGCACCGCGCCGTCGGGCTGGCGGCTGAACTTGTAGGCGCCGTGGCTGGTGCCCATGGCGATGGCGAGGGCGTCGACCTGGGTCTTCTTGACGAAGTCGACGGCCTGGTCCGGATCGGTCAGCAGGGCCGAATGGTCGAGCTTGCCCTCGAAGCCGTGGCCGTCCTCGGCCTCGCCCATGCCGGTTTCCAGGCTGCCGAGCACGCCCAGCTCGCCCTCGACGGAGACGCCGCAGCTGTGGGCCATCTCGACGACGCGGCGGGTGACCTCGACGTTGTACTCGTAGCTGGCCGGGGTCTTGGCGTCCTCTTCCAGGCTGCCGTCCATCATCACGCTGGTGAAGCCGTACTGGATGGCGGTAGCGCAGGTGGCCGGGCCGTTGCCGTGGTCCTGGTGCATGCAGACAGGGATGTGCGGGTAGATCTCGACAAGGGCGTCGATCAGCCGGGCCAGCATGATGTCGTTGGCGTAGTTCCGCGCCCCGCGGCTGGCCTGGATGATGACCGGCGCGTCGACGGCGTCGGCCGCCTCCATGATGGCCAGGCCCTGTTCCATGTTGTTGATGTTGAAGGCGGGCAGGCCGTAGTCGTGCTCGGCGGCGTGGTCGAGCAGTTGGCGCAGGGTGATGCGGGCCACGGAGTACTCCTTGCGTCGTGTTCTGATTTTGTCGGGCGGGTTTAGACAAGGCCCGCGCCAGAGTCACCCCCGGTGTCACGGATGCGTGATCAAATGATGGGCGGGAACGACCTATCGTGGAGCCTTTCGCGGGCTCGGCGGGAGGCGGGGTGATGGTCAGGCGTTGTGGTCTCCTGTTGATTGCCCTGGTCCTGGCCGGCTGCGCCTCGCAGCCGTCTCTGGCCGGCCTGAAGGGGGTCTGCGTCGGCCGGGAGCCGCGAACGCCGGAAGAGGTCGCCTGGCTCAAGCAGGGCGAAGAGACCAACCGCCGGGAAAACCTTGAACGCGATGCCGCTGGGAAGGCGGAACGCGAGCAGTACGAGCGGGCACAGGCGGCAACAGTGGATGGCGGACGGCTCTACCGGTTTAGCTGGAGCCGGGACCGCGGACGGTTTCGGCACGCCCTGACTCTGGAGGTGAGTCCGTCCGGGCAGGGCGTGCTGCTCGGCGCCAAGGGCTCGCCGGTGGTTGTCGATCCGAAGGATGTGGCCATCATCGAGACGGCGGTCGATTCGGTCGGCGCGGTCGGCTTCGCCCGGGCGACCGACAACCTCATCTGCACTCATCCGGTCTGGGGCAGTTTCGACGCGGCCCGCAACGGTGTCGGCCAGACGGCCTACGCGAGCGACTGCGGCCTGTTCCAGGCCGGGATCAGCGAGGCGCGAGAATTTCTGATGGAGCTCGCCGAGGCCCATGGCGGTCCTGTGGTCGAGGAAGAGCCCCTGCAGACCATCGCCATGCTCTTCGACTGCCCGGACTAGAGCCCTTCCTGCGGCAGGCCGTCGGCGATCTCGTAGTAGTCGCCCTTGCTGCCGACGAAGATGTGCTTGCTCAGCTTGAGGCCGGTTGGTCCGTCCAGCGCGCCCATGGCGAAGGCGATGCTCTTGCCATGGACCGGGTCCCAGAACAGCTGTGAGCCACAGGTTCCGCAGAAGCCGCGGCGGACCTTTTCGGAGGAGGCGTACCAGCGCAGCGCGCTGACCTCGTCCTCGATGGTCAGGGCCTCCTTGGGCACATCGGCCGAGGCCCAGAAGTGGCCGGAGGCCTTGCGGCACTGGCTGCAATGGCAGGCGTCGGAGTGGTCGATGACCGCGTCGGTCCGGAAGCGGACCGCGCCGCAGAGGCAGGAGCCGGTATGCATGGTGTTCCTCAAAGGAACGGCGCCGGGGCGAGCCGGCGCCGCTGTGGCGACTACATCCTGTGCAGGGCGCAGAGCTTGTTGCCGTCCGGATCGCGCAGATAGGCGAGGTACATCTTGCCGGTGGCGCCTTCGCGCACGCCGGGCGGGTCTTCACAGGTCGAACCGCCGGCGGCGACGCCAGCCGCATGCCAGGCATCGGCCTGGGCCGCGTCCTTGCAGGCGAAGCCGATGGTGCCGCCGTTCGGCGCGGTGGCCGGCTCACCATTGATCGGCTTGCTGACCGAGAACACGCCGGTCGGGGTCATATAGAAGATGCGGTGGCCATCGACGTGGGCCGGGGGAACCCCCAGCGTGCCGAGCAGGGCGTCGTAGAAGGACTTGGCGCGGTCCAGGTCGTTGGTGCCGATCATGATGTGCGAAAACATGTGGTCTCTTCCCCTTGGTTGACGGCGCTGGCTGAAACAAACGCTCGTTCGAATCCGATCTTGAAGGGAAGACCGGCGCCGGCGCAACCACTCAAACTTTCCGCCCGCTTCACGGGGTGAGAGTCTGGACGGATCAGACCTGCAACGCCTCGACGCCCGGCAGTTCCTTGCCTTCCATCCATTCGAGGAAGGCGCCGCCGGCGGTGCTGACGAACGTCATCTCGGCCGCGACGCCGGCATGGTTCAGGGCCGCGACGGTGTCGCCGCCGCCGGCGACGGCGATCAGCTTGCCGGCCGTGGTCAGCTCAGCCGCGTGCTTCGCGGCCGCGACGGTGGCGGCGTCGAAGGGGGGCAGTTCGAAGACGCCGAGGGGGCCGTTCCAGATCAGGGTGGCGGAGGCGTCCATGGCGGCCAGCAGGCGCTTGGTCGTCTCGGGACCGGCGTCGAGGATGCTCTCGTTGGCGGCGATGCTGTCCAGGCCCTGGACCTTGTGGGCGGCGTTCGCCTTGAACTCGGTGGCGGTGACGACGTCGACGGGAAGGAGGAGTTCGCAGCCGGCCTTTTTCGCCGACTCCATGATCTCGCGGGCGGTGTCGCCCAGGTCGTGCTCGCAGAGGCTGGCGCCGACGTCGATGCCTTGCGCGGCCAGGAAGGTGTTGGCCATGCCGCCGCCGATGGCGAGGCGGTCGAGCCTGGTCACCAGGTTGTTCAGGAGGTCGAGCTTGGTCGAGACCTTGGAGCCGCCGACGATGCCGAGCACCGGGCGCTTGGGGGCGCCCAGCGCCGCGTCGAGGGCCTCCAGCTCGCGCTGCATGGAGAGGCCCGGGTAGGCGGTGAGCAGGCGGGCGACGCCGTCGGTCGAGGCGTGGGCGCGGTGGGCGGCGCTGAAGGCGTCGTTGACGTAGAGATCGCCCAGGGCCGCCAGTTCGGTGACGAAGGCCGGGTCGTTCTTTTCCTCGCCGGGATGGAAGCGCAGGTTTTCAAGCAGGGCGACGCCGCCGTTCTCGAGCCTGGTGATCACGTCGTAGGCGGGCTTGCCGATGCAGTCGTCGCCGAACAGGACCGGCTGTTCGAGCAGGGCCGACAGGGGCTTGGCGATGGGGGCCAGGCTCATCTCTGGCACGCGCTTGCCCTTGGGCCGGTCGAAGTGGGCCAGCAGGATGGTCTTGGCGCCCTTGGTCGACAGGTAGTGGATGGTCGGCAGCACGGCGCGCAGGCGGGTGTCGTCGGTGATCGCCCCGTCGGCCATCGGGACATTGAGATCAACCCGGACCAGGACGCGCTTGCCGGCGAGGTCGGCGGTTTCGAGGGAGCGGAATCGGGTCATGAGTTTAGACTCAGCGAGGAAAGACGATGGACAACGAGCTTCAAATTCGAGTCTTCACCGAAGATGCGGAGGGTCTCCACGATCATGGCGATCCTAAACTAAGCGCATTCGGCGGCATACTTCCGCAGATTGGTGATGAGATCGGGCAATTTGATCGATGGATCGGCGACCCCACTCAAACCGGAGGAAACTGCATGCTCGTCGTGAAGCGGCGAGTGTTCATCCGAAATGAGTGGGTCGTCCTGATCTGCGATGTACGTGCTTGCACAACCGTCGAGTACGAACTGTTCCCTTAGAGGAACTTCGCCATCACCAGCGCGGTGTCGCTCATCCGCGTCGCGAAGCCCCATTCGTTATCGTACCAGGTCAGGACCCGGGCCAGCTTGCCGTCGACGACCTGCGTCTGCGGCAGGGCGGCGGTCGAGCTGGCGGCGACGTGGTTCAGGTCGATGGAGACCAGCGGGTCGTTGGTGGTGGCCAGGACGCCCGACATCGGGCCATCGGCGGCGGCCTGCAGGGCGGCGTTGATCTCTTCGGCCGTGACATCGCGGCCGGCCACGACCTTCAGGTCGACGACCGAGACGTTCGGCGTCGGCACGCGGATCGAGGAGCCGTCCAGCTTGCCCTTCAGTTCCGGCAGCACCAGGCCCAGCGCCTTGGCGGCGCCGGTCGAGGTCGGGATCATGCTCAGGGCGGCGGCGCGGCCGCGGTAGAGGTCCTTGTGCATGGTGTCGAGCGTCGGCTGGTCGCCGGTGTAGCTGTGGATGGTGGTCATGTAGCCGCGCTCGATGCCGAACAGGTCGTGCAGGACCTTGGCGACCGGGGCGAGGGCGTTGGTGGTGCAGCTGCCGTTGGAGACGACGATGTCGTCGGCGGTCAGGGTCTCGTGGTTGACCTTGTAGACGATGGTCTTGTCGGCGTTGTCGGCCGGGGCCGAGACGAGGACGCGCCTGGCGCCGGCGGTCAGGTGAGCGCTGGCCTTGTCCTTGGACGTGAAGATGCCGGTGCATTCGAAGGCGATGTCGACGCCCAGGGCCTTGTGCGGCAGGTTGGCCGGGTCGCGCTCGGCGGTGACCTTGATCTTGCCCATGCCGACGTCGATCCAGTCTTCACCGGTCGTCACCGTGCCGGGGAAGCGGCCATGGACGCTGTCGTAGCGCAGCAGGTGGGCGTTGGTCTCGACGGGACCCAGGTCGTTGATGCCAACAACCTCGATGTCCGTGCGGCCATGCTCGGCGATCGAGCGGAGAACGAGACGGCCGATACGGCCAAAGCCGTTGATGGCGACGCGGATGGTCATGGGTTTTGGGCTCCCGCCAACGATGTTCTGAGTTGGCGGGGGGTTTTGCGTTTGGGGGGCGGGAAGTCAACCCTTACGGGGGTCAAGGAGGGTTACGGGATGTGACGCTTTCGCGATCCTTCTCCCGCTTTCCGGGAGAAGGAATCCGATGATTTGACGACGCGAACCTTGCCGGCCGCTTCCGTCGCGCGGGCCCGCGCCTCATCCGTGTCGTCTCCGCGCGCGATCGCGACGCCCATGCGGCGGCGTTCGAAAGCTTCGGGTTTGCCGAACAGGCGGATGTCCGCGCCGGGGACGCTGAGTGCCTGGGCGACGCCCTCGAAGCCGACGCCGGTGGCGTCCATGCCACCGTAGATCACCGCGCTGGCGCCGGGGCGTTCCAGCGTGACGTCGACCGGCAGGCCGAGGATGGCGCGGGCGTGGAGGGCGAATTCGCTGAAGGTCTGGGTGGCGAGGGTGACGAGGCCCGTGTCGTGCGGGCGGGGGCTGACCTCGCTGAACCAGACGTCGTCGCCCTTCACGAACAGCTCGACACCGAACAGGCCTCGCCCGCCAAGCGCCGCCGTGACCTTTCCGGCCATGTCGCGCGCGCGTTCCAGGGCGAGGGGACTCATCGCCTGGGGCTGCCAGCTTTCCACATAGTCGCCCTTGACCTGGCGGTGGCCGACGGGGGCGCAGAAGCTGGTCTGGATGTTTCCGGCCGCATCGAGGGAGCGGACGGTCAGCAGGGTGATTTCGTAGTCGAAGGTGATACGGCCCTCGACGATGACCTTGGCCTCGGCGACGCGGCCGGCCGACAAGGCGTATTCCCAGGCGGCGGCGACGTCGAAGGGCGTCTCGACATAGGACTGGCCCTTGCCGGAGCTGCTCATCACCGGTTTGACGAAGCAGGGGAAGCCGACGGCTGCGGCGCCGGCTTCCAGCTCGGCCTGGCTGGTGGCGAAGGCGTAGGGGCTGGTCGGCAGACCCAGCTCCTCGGCGGCCAGGCGGCGGATGCCCTCGCGGTTCATGGTCAGCTGGGTGGCGCGGGCGGTGGGGATGACGGTGGCCAGGCCATCGGCCTCGATGCGGGCCAGCTCGTCGGTGGCGATGGCCTCGATCTCCGGCACGATCAGGTGCGGGCGCTCGGCTTCGACGAGGGCGCGTAAGGCGCTGGCATCGGTCATCTGGATGACGTGGCTGCGGTGGGCGACCTGCATGGCCGGGGCATTGGCGTAGCGATCAACGCCGATCACCTCGACGCCGAGCCGTTGCAGCTCGATGACGACCTCCTTGCCGAGCTCACCGCATCCGAGCAGCATCACCTTGACGGCGTTGGGGGCGAGGGGCGTGCCGAGCTTCATTGGTAGTTTTTCGCTTTCTTGGCGGCGTCGATGGCGTCGGTCAGGGCCGGCTTGGCGCCGCGCTTGCGCAGCTCGTCGGTCTTCATGACGACCGTCTCGCCGCAGGCCTGAACGACATGGGGCAGGTTGGTGGGGGCGATGGCGACGCCCTGCTGCTTGGCGTCGATCCAGAGGACCAGGGACAGGTCGCCGTCGAGGACATCGTCGCAGTCGCGGTCCGCCCGTTGGGCTTTGGCGGCGACGCGGTAGAAATCGAGCAGCGCGGGGGCCTTGGTGGCGCCGATCTGGCTGCCGTCTCCGGCGTCGATCAGTTCCTCGGGCTGGATCAGGTCGGCGGGCAGATAGTCCGCCCAGTTGATGGGCCTGCCCGTGCCGAGGTCATAGGTCAGGGCCAGCTGGCCGAGGCTGGGATGGGCCCCGCCGCATTCGGCGTAGTCGCTGGCGACCAGGCTCAGGAAGGGCTCGCCGGTCATCGGGGCGGTGATGGCGCGCTCGTAGGTGTTGGGGGCCTTGCCGCAGTCCTTCATCGCCTTCTTGGCGCGGGCGTCGGCGCGGGTAAGGGCCTGATTGATCCGCTCGATCTTGGGACCGGCCGGGCTGACGATGCGCGGGAAGGCGTCGGTGCTCTCGCCGAGCGGGTTCTGGCCCTGCAGGCCGATGCCGCCCGCGGCGAGGGCGGGCGCGGTGATGGCGGCGGCGGCGAGGAGGGCGAGGGTCAGGCGGCGCATGGTTGTTTCCCGGTCCTTGGTGGCGCGGGTCGTCTGGGGCCGGTGCTGCCCTCATCCGACCCCCTTCGGGGCCCACCTTCTCCCGGCGAGCGGGAGAAGGGAAGTTATTGCGTCAGCTTCGCCTTGGCCGCTTCAGCGACGGCTTCGGCGGTGATGCCGAATTCCTTGTAGAGCCGCTCGAACGGCGCCGAGGCGCCAAAGCCGGTCATGCCGATGAAGACCCCGTCCTCGCCGATGAACCGCTCCCAGCCGAACTTCACCGCCGCCTCGACGGCGACGCGGACTTTCGACTTGCCCAGCACCTGCTGACGGTAGGCGGCCGGCTGCTGCTCGAAGAGTTCCCAGCAGGGGGTGGAGACCACCCGCGTGCCGATGCCGCCGGCTTCCAGGATGCTGCGGGCCGACATGGCGACGCCGACCTCGGTGCCGCTGGCGAAGATCGTGACCTGGGCCTCGCCGGTGGCGGGGGCCAGTTCGTAGGCGCCCTTGGCCGACATGTTCTCGGGCGCGAAGGTGCGGCCGACCGGGGTCTTCTGGCGCGACAGGGCCATGATCGACGGCGTGGCCTTGTGCTCCAGCGCCGACTTCCAGCATTCGGCGGCCTCGACGGCGTCGGCCGGGCGGAAGACCAGGAGGTTGGGCATGGCGCGCAGGGCGGCCAGGTGCTCGACCGGCTGGTGGGTCGGGCCGTCTTCGCCCAGGCCGATGGAGTCGTGGGTCATGACGTGGATGACGCGAACCCCCATCAGGGCGCCCAGACGGATGGCGGCGCGGCTGTAGTCGCTGAAGACCATGAAGGTGCCGCTGAAGGGGATGACCCCGCCGTGCAGCGCCATGCCGTTCATGGCCGCGGCCATGCCGTGCTCGCGCACGCCGTAGTGGACGTAGGTCCCGGCATAGTCCGGGGCGTCGAACGGCGTCATGCCCTTGACGTAGGTGTTGTTGGAGCCGGTGAGATCCGCCGATCCGCCGATCATCTCCGGGATGGCGGGGGTCAGCTTGGCCAGGGCCGAGCCGCTGTGGACACGGGTGGCGTTGGCGACCGGCTCGTTGAGCAGGTCGGCGATGTAGGCGTCGATGGCCTTGAAGGCGTCCTTGGGCAGGTCGCCCTTCATGGCGCGGGTGAAGTCCGCGCCCCTGGCGTCGGCCTTCAGGCGGGCGTCCCATTTGCGGCGGGCGCCGGCGCCCTTGCGCCCGGCCTTCTTCCACTCGGCGGCGATGTCGTCGGGGATTTCGAACGGCGGCAGCGGCCAGCCCATGGCCTGGCGGGCCAGGGTGGCTTCCTCGTCGAACAGGGAATAGCCGTGGCCGTGGACGTCGCCTTCCTTGGGCCCGGCGCCCTTGGAGATCTTCGTCTTGCAGGCCAGCATCACCGGCTTGTCCTGCCTAGTCGCCCAGCGCATGGCGGCGGCGATCTTGCCGTGGTCGTGGCCGTCGACCGCCTTCACCGCCCAGCCGGCCGCCTTGAAGCGCAGCTGCTGGTCGCCGCTTTCGGAGATGGTGGCGGCGCCGTCGATGGTGGTGTTGTTGTCGTCGAAGATGACGATCAGCTTGTTCAGCTTGAGGTGCCCGGCCAGGCTGATGGCCTCCTGGCTGACGCCCTCCATCAGGCAGCCGTCGCCGGCGATCACCCAGGTGCGGTGATCGACCAAGTCATCGCCATAGCGGGCGTTCATCGAGCGCTCGGCCATGGCCATGCCGACGGCGGTGGCGATGCCCTGGCCCAGCGGACCGGTGGTGGTTTCGACGCCCGGGGTGTGGCCGTACTCGGGGTGGCCCGGGGTGGCGCTGCCCCACTGACGGAAATTGCGGATCTGATCCATCGTCACCGCCTTGCTGCCGGTGAGGTGCAGCAGGCTGTAGATCAGCATCGAGGCGTGGCCGGCCGACAGCACGAAGCGGTCGCGGTCGGCCCAGTCGGGCTTGGCCGCGTCGTACTTGAGGAATTTGGTGAACAGCACGGTGGCCACATCGGCCAGGCCCATCGGGGCCCCCTGGTGCCCCGATTTGGCCGCATGGACCGCGTCCATGGAGAGCACGCGAATGGCGTCGGCCATCTTCACGGGACTGACGGACATGGGGGACTCGCTTTTGCTGCCGGTTTCCGGGCGGTTCGCACGGGAAGGCCTTTGGCGCAACCCGCCTTCCGGTCTTCGCCCGACGCAGTCTATAGAGATCGTGTGATCAAGGAGCGCGACGAATGAGCGGAGAGTCGGAGGGCGGGGCCCTCGACCTGGCCGTGCGCCGCCTGGAGCGGGCGCTGGGGGTGTTGGAGCAACGGCTGAGCGAACGGGTGCGCGAAGCCGGCGCCGAGGCTGGCGGCCTGTTCGACGCGGACCGCGCGCGCCTGGCCTCCGAGCTCGATGCGTCGCGGGCCCGGGAGCGGGCCTTGGAGGAGGCCGGGGCGCAGGCGTCGGAGGCGCTCGGCCGCGCCATCGGTGAAATCCGTTCCGCCCTGGGAGAAGGCTAGATGGGCCAGCTCAATGTGACGGTGAACGGCAAGCCCTTCCTGGTCGGCTGCGAGGATGGCCAGGAACGCCACCTGATGGATCTCGCCGCCGCCTTCGACCAGCAGGTTCGGGCCGTCGGGCAGGAGGTTGGCCAGCTGGGCGAGACGCGGCTGTTCCTGATGACGGCGCTGTTGCTGACCGACGAGCTGTCGGACCTGAAGCTGCGACTGACCCACATGCAGAACGAGCTGGCCAAGGTGCAGGCCGAACAGGCGCGGGTTGAGATGAAGGCGGCGGCGGCGCTGGAGAACGCGGCCAAACGCATCGAGAAGCTGGGTAGCGGCGAAGGCTAGCGCCGCAAATCCTCCTTCGGCAGGCCGCAGGCCTGACGGGCGAGGGGGACCGCCGCCGAAGGCGGTGGTGGAGGGGGCAGCACCGGCGGATGCGGGCTGATCCTGAAGGCAGCTGTTACAGCCGCACCAGAACGCTCTTCAAATCGGACGGGCCGGCGCTGCCCCTCCACCACGCGCCGAAGGAGGATTGCCTTGAGATCGCCACCCCAAGCGCCTACCTTAGCCCTCGGCGGTTGCTGCGGTTCATGTCGGAAGCGATCTATCCTTCTGACCTTAATTCTCTCGAAGGGAGCTGTCCCTGTCCGTGGCCGTGGCTGCGAGCATATGGCGCCCACCTGGTTATCCGGGTCTGAGGGGATAAAACAGTCTTTCACGGTCCTCGCGGCGCCGCCACCTTAAGCTCAAATGACCACCGACCCCATCCTCGACGCCAAGAAGGCCGCCCTGCGCATCGAGGCCCGCCGCACGCGCAAGGCGTTGCAGGTCCAGCACCCCGAAGCCGAATGGATGATCGCCGGCCGGGCCGATGAACTCCTCCACAGCGTCAGCCTCGGGCCCGGCGTCGCCGCCCTCTACAAGGCCCTGGGCGCCGAGATCGACCCGCGGCCCCTCGGCGAGGCGTTGATGCGCAAGGGCTGGCGGCTGGCGCTGCCGGCCGTGATCGACCTCGAAGGGCCGCTGGAGTTCCGCGCCTGGGCGCCGCGCGACACACTGGCGCACGACCTCGCCGGCCTGCCCGCGCCACTCGACAGCGCCCCGCCGGTCGCCCCCAGCCTGATCCTCGTGCCGCTGCTGGCCTTCGATCGCCGTGGGCATCGCCTCGGCCAGGGCGGCGGCTTTTACGATCGCACCTTCGAGGCCCTGCGCCGGTCTCCCCGGCCCCCCCCCTTCGTCGGCCTGGCCTATGAGGGCCAGGAACTGGACACCATCCCGCATGGGCCGCATGACCAGCCGCTGGATGGGATTCTGACCGAGGCGGGCTATACTGCGGCCCGAAAGGACATTTGATGCGTATCGCTTTTTTCGGGGATGTCGTCGGCCGGGCCGGCCGTGACGGACTCTCCGACCACCTGCCGGATCTGCGCCGCCGCCTGTCGCTCGACTTCGTGATCGTCAACGCCGAGAACGCCGCCGCCGGATTCGGCATCACCGAGAACACCGCCCGCGAGCTGTACGAAGCCGGGGCCGACTGCCTGACCCTCGGCAACCACAGCTGGGACCAGAAGGAAGCGTTGACCTACATCGTCCGCGAGCCGCGGATGATCCGGCCGGCCAACTATCCGATCCTGTCCGACGCGCCTGGCCGGGGCAGCAACCTGTACGTCCTGGCCGACGGGCGGCGAATCCTGGTCACCAACATTCTCGGCCGTGTCCACATGGACGCCATGGACGACCCCTTCGCGGCCGTGAACCGCGAACTGGACACCGCCCCGCTGGGCATCGTCGCCGACGCCGTCGTCGTCGACATGCACTGCGAGGCGACCAGCGAGAAGATGGCCATGGGCCACTTCTGCGACGGCCGCGCCAGCCTGGTGGTCGGCACCCATACGCACGTGCCCACGGCCGACGCCCAGATCCTGCCCGGCGGCACCGCCTACCAGACCGACGCCGGGGCCTGCGCCGACTACAACAGCGTCATCGGCAACGACAAGGAAGAGCCGCTGCGCCGCTTCACCACCAAGATCAGCCAGGGCCGCTACCGCCCGGCCGAGGGCGAGGCGACGGTGTGCGGCGTCTATGTCGAGACCGACGACCGCACCGGCCTGGCCAAACGCATCGAGCCGATCCGCATCGGCGGGCGGCTGAAGGAAACCGTGCCGCAGGTCGCTCTGGTCAACGCCTGAAGGTTGTCCGGCGGCGGGACGTCCCCATCTTGAGGGCTTCACCTTGCAGGAGCCCCCATGACCGACCCCATCTACACCGCCAAGGCCCACGCCGTCGGCGGCCGCGCCGGCACGGCCAAGTCCGATGACGGCCATCTGGACGTCAAGCTGGGCTATCCGAAATCCATGGGCGGTGACGGGTCGGGGACCAATCCCGAGCAGCTGTTCGCGGCCGGCTACGCGGCCTGTTTCCTGGGCGCCCTGGGCCTGGTGGCGCGCGGCGCCGGGGTCAAGCTCGGTGAGCATAGCCTCGACAGCGAGGTCGATCTGATCAAGGACGACACCAGCTTCCACATCGGCGTGCGGCTGACCCTGACCGCGCCGGACCTGGACAAGGCCCAGGCGGAAGACCTGCTGCACAAGGCGCACGAGGTCTGTCCCTATTCGAAAGCGACGCGCGGCAATGTCGAGGTGACTCTGGCGGTGGCCTAGCCTCCCACCGGACTGCCCGGCGGCGTGACGGACGTCACAGCTGGGCGCCGGCCAATGCGCGCAAATTCGAGTCTCTTCAACCCTAGGGAACGGGAGACTCGCCATGTCCCTGCGTCGTTTGCTCAGCGTCGGTGTCGCCGTGGCGGCGCTGATCACCCCCAGCCTCGCGGCGGCGGCCCCGGCGGTCGATCCTCGAGACAAACCGCGCCCAGACGTGTCCGGCAGCCTCTGCCCGAGTTGGGACCCGCAGGTCCTGAAGCCGGGCGACGACGTCCATGTCGGCTCAATCAAGCGTAGCCGCTGCCATATCGCCCACCTGCGAGACTTCGCCGCCGCCGACCGCACCGATTGGCCGGAGGTGCGGGTGACGACCCGGGAGCTGGCCCGGTTGTACGAGGCCCGAGCGGGGCGCCAACAGGCCTGGATCGACGGCTCGACCCTGTTCACCAGCGGAGCCAGCCTCGGCTACATCGGCAGCACCGGGGTGTCGGGCACGATGACGCTGTCCTACCTGGGCGCGGCAGCCTTGCTCCCGGTCCTGACATCGCAGTTCGTCGCCCACGAGCCGACGCGAGACCTCTACCACGCCGGCGCGATCGGCCTGTCGCAGATCGCAGCGCGCTATGAAGGCTTGTGGGAGATCAGCGACACACTCGACCGTTATGCGCTGGGCAGCGTCGATGCGGACGCAGGCGCGGTCGAGGTTTTGCGGAGCGCGAGCAATGCATGCGGCGAGGTGCCCCACGCTCTTGATCTGCTCGACGGCGCCTTGAACGGGGGGGCCGAAAGCAAGGCGCTCCTCGAGCAGGCGAAAGTCCTCTACCTAGCCTGCGAACAGTACCAGGGCGATTTGCGAACCTTGGCGTCGCAGCGGGCGGCGCTCCGCCTGGCCTTGAGAAGGGCGACCGTCAGCTACGCCACCGACGTCATTGCCCTGGATTCGCTGATCATGCAGGCGGACCGGCAACTGCGGGCCACGCCCTTGAAGGCGCTCACCACCATGGCCGCCAGCCCGTTCAACTCGGCGAGCACCCTGCTGACGGGCGACAACGGCCAGGCGGCCATCGCCAAGCTCAAGGCCCAGGAGGTGTTCGGAGACCTCAGCATGACGCTGTCGCCGATCCGGCTGCGTCCGACACCGACGCCCGCGTCTCGGGATACGGCCCTTCCGCTGGACAGTCTGTTCGCCATCGAAGCCGGTCTTTCCAAGGTGATCGCCGCGCCGACCAAACCCAAGGGTGCAAAGGCCACAAAGGCCGAGGCGGCGGAGGCGAAGGCCAAAGCGGCGGGCGACAGGGCGTTGGCGAAGGATGCGGCCAAGCTTTTGCGAAGCGCCGCCCGCGAGCTCATCGCCGCCCGCAGCCTGGTCACGGATCAGTTCGTGCTCATGGCCCTGGCCGACAAACTGGTCGCTTCAACGGCGCTGGACTTCAGCTGCGACATCAAGAGCCGCAAGGTGAAGGTGGTCCTCGACGGTCCCAAGCCGCCGCCGACTCTGGAAAACAAATAGCCGTTTCCTCTCCCGGTCCGGCCGCTATGGTGATCTCGAACGACCGTATAAACCGGCCTCCGAGGATCCATGGCTTTCAAGCGCCTGCTCATCGCCAATCGTGGCGAGATCGCCATCCGTATCGCCCGGGCGGCGGCCGGTCTTGGCCTGACCAGCGTGGCGCTCTACGCCCGGGACGACGCCCAGAGCCTGCATGTCCGCTCCGCCGACGAGGCAATCGCCCTGACCGGCAGCGGCCCGGCGGCCTATCTCGACGTCCCGGGCGTCATCGCCGCGGCCCGGGCCGCCCAGTGCAACGTCATCCATCCGGGCTACGGCTTCCTGTCCGAGAATGCCGCCTTCGCCCGCGCCTGCGCCGCGGCCGGCATCGTCTTCATCGGTCCCTCGCCGGACGCCCTGGAAACCTTCGGCGACAAGGCCGCGGCCCGGGCCCTCGCCGCCCGTCTGAACGTGCCGCTGCTGGCCGGTACCGGGGCCATCGAGGCGGCGGGGGCCGAGCGCTTCCTGGCCGAGCACGGGGCCATGATGCTGAAAGCCGTGGCCGGCGGCGGCGGGCGGGGCATGCGGATCGTGCGGCCCGGCGACGACGTGAAGGCCGCCCACGCCGCCTGTTCGCGCGAGGCCCAGGCGGCGTTCGGCGACGGGGCGGTCTATGCCGAATGGCTGGTCGACAACGCCCGCCACATCGAGGTGCAGGTGGCCGGCGACGCGGCGACCTGCGTGGCCGTCGGCGAGCGCGACTGCTCGGTTCAACGCCGCCATCAGAAGATCATCGAGATCGCCCCGGCGCCGGCCCTGGGCGAGCGGCTGCGCGCCGCCCTGCATGAGGCGGCGGTGAAGCTGTGCAGCGCCAAGCACCTCAAGGGCCTGGCCACTGTCGAATTTCTGGTCGATGCCGCCTCCGGCCGCTTCGCCTTCATCGAGACCAACGCCCGGCTGCAGGTCGAGCACACAGTCACCGAAGAGGTCACCGGCCTCGACCTGGTGCAGATCCAGATCAACCTCGCCGCCGGCGCCTCCCTGGCCAAGCTGGGCCTCAGCGAAACACCGCCCTTCAAGGGCGCCGCCATCCAGGCGCGGGTCAATCTGGAGACGCTCAACGCCGACGGTTCGGCTCAGCCGGCCGGGGGCCTGATCCGCGCCTATGAGCCGCCGACCGGACCCGGCGTGCGGGTCGATGGTTTCGGCTATGGCGGCTATGTCACCAGCCCCAGTTACGACAGCCTGCTGGCCAAGGTCATCGTCCGCGCCTCGGACCATGCGGGGGCCGCCGCCAAGACCGCCCGCGCCCTCAAGGAATTCCGTCTCGAAGGCATCGACAGCAACATTCCCCTGCTGCGCGCCTTGTTGGCCGAGCCGGCGGTTTCGCAAGGCCGGGCGACGACGCGGTATCTGGAGGAGAACCTCGAACGGTTGCTGGCCGAGGCCGAGGCGCTGTCTCCGGTCGAGGCCTCTGAGGTCGCCCTGGCCGAGGAGGCCGTGATCGAGGCCTTCGAGGAACTGGCCGGCGCCGAGGCCGTGCCCGCGCCGCTACAAGCCACGGTCGGCCAGATCGCGGTGTCCGAGGGCGACCTCGTGCGGCCGGGCCAGACGGTCGCCATCCTCGAAGCGATGAAGATGGAGCACGTCGTTGTCGCTCCGGTCGGCGGACGGGTCGAGCGGGTGGCGGCGGAACGGGGACAGACCCTGCTCAAGGGCCAGCCGCTGCTGTTCATCTCGGCTGAGGATATCGAGGGCCTGGAAGCGGATGTTGAAGAGGCGGGCGATCCGGACGGTATTCGCCCCGACCTGCAGGAGGTCATCGACCGTCATGCCTTCACCCTCGACGCCAATCGTCCGGAGGCGGTCGCCAAACGCCGCCGCACCGGCCATCGCACAGCGCGGGAGAACATCGACGACCTGGTCGATCAGGGCAGCTTCGTCGAGTACGGCGCCCTGGCCATCGCCGCCCAGCGCCGCCGCCGCACGGTCGAGGACCTGATCGCCAACACGCCGGCCGACGGCATCATCACCGGCATCGGCACGGTCAACGGCGCGCTGTTCTCGCCTGAGAAGGCGCGGGTCGCCGCCCTGGCCTACGACTTCACCGTGCTGGCCGGCACGCAAGGACACTTCAATCACAAGAAGACCGACCGGCTGCTCGGCATCGTCGACGAACAGAAGCTGCCCGTCATCTGGTACGCCGAGGGCGGCGGCGGGCGGCCGGGCGACACCGACGCCATCGGGGTGGCGGGGCTGGACGTCACCACCTTCGGCAAGATGGCCGAGCTGGCCGGCGAGGTGCCCAAGATCGCCATCGTCGCTGGCCGCTGCTTTGCCGGCAACGCCGCCATCGCCGGGCTGTCGGAGGTGCTGATCGCCACCAGGGACTCCAACCTCGGCATGGGCGGGCCGGCGATGATCGAGGGCGGTGGCCTGGGTGTCTTCAAGCCTGAAGACATCGGCCCCGCCGCCACCCAATGGGCCAACGGCGTCATCGACATCCTGGCCGAGGACGAGGCCCACGCCACGCGGCTGGCCAAGCATGCCCTTTCGATGTTCCAGGGCGACCTCGCCGAATGGACGGCGCCGGACCAGCGGGACCTGCGTCGGGCCATCCCGGAGAACCGCCTGCGGGTCTACGACATTCGCGCCGTTATCGAGGGCCTGGCCGACGCCGGCTCGTTCCTGGAGCTTAGGCGCGGCTTCGCGGCCGGCATGGTCACCGGCTTCATCCGGATCGAGGGCCGGCCCATGGGGCTGATCGCCAACGATCCCAAGCATCTGGGCGGCGCCATCGACTGTGACGGGGCCGAGAAGGCCGCCCGCTTCCTGCAGCTGTGCGACGCTTTTGACCTGCCGCTGGTCAGCCTCTGCGACACCCCCGGCTTCATGGTCGGACCGGAAAGCGAGGACGCCGGCGCGGTTCGCCGGGTCTCGCGCCTGTTCGTGGCCGGAGCCAAGTTCGGGCCGCCCCTGTTCACCCTGGTTCTGCGCAAGGGCTATGGGCTGGGGGCCCAGGCCATGGCCGGCGGCGGCTTCCATTCCCCCAACTTCATCGCCAGCTGGCCGACCGGCGAGTTCGGCGGCATGGGTCTCGAGGGGGCGGTCAAGCTCGGCTATCGCAAGGAGTTGGAAGCGGAGACCGATCCGGCCAAGAACAAGGAGCTGTTCGACCGGCTGGTGGCCAACATGTACGCCCGCGGCAAGGCGACCAGCATGGCGGCGGCGCTGGAGATCGACGCGGTCATCGACCCGGCCGATTCCCGCCGCTGGGTGATGGCTGGGCTGCAGAGCGCGAAGAAGCGCCGCAAGCCGGAGCGGCGCTGGGTCGATATGTGGTGATCAGGCGAGAGTGACCAACTCTGCCTGCAGCGGAAGATCGGCGTCCTTCGCCCGTTTGAGCAAGGCTGTCAGCTTCTCCTGCGCGACCTCGGCCGAGAAGGCGCCGCACACGGCCGCCCCCTCGCGGTCCACGGTGAGCATCACCCGTACCGCGTCGACATGATGCAGGCCGAAGATGTCCTCCAGGGCGGAGACCACGAACGCCATGGGCGTCTTGTCGTCGTCGAGCAGACGCACCTGCACCGGGCCCTCGCAGGGAAGCGCGATGTCTCTGGCTGCGGAGTCGGCGATGGCCTGGTATTCTTCGCCGGCGCGGGGAGCGTTGCGGGCAAACTTGATCAGTTCCTTTTCCGGGCCGAGGGGGACTTGAGCCGCTACCCTGGCCATCCAGGCGCGTCCTTCGTCGTTCCGGGAACGCTCGAAGCAAACCAGAGCCATCAGGAACTGCCCCCAAACGCTTTCCGGGTCGAGCCGCAGAGCCTCGGCCAGCCGGCGATCAGCCTCCTCAAGTTCGCCTGTCTTGAAGGCAGCGTGACCGAGACTGGTCAGCGCGATTACCCTCGGAGAACCTGAACCCAATGGTAGGCCCAGGCGGATGAACCCGTTGAGTCCAGGCCAACGCGCCAGCTGATCGAGGAACCTTTGGGTGTGCGCCTGGGCGACCGCATAGTCCTCTCTGGCAAGCGCCAGTTGGCCGCGCCTGAGTTCCGTCGGCAGATGGCGATGCAGCAGATAGGGCAGGGCGCCGAAGGTCAGGCCGACGCCGACAAGCAGGAACGGCGAATGGTGGTCGAGCGTCACCGCCAGCCCGAAGATCAGGCCGATGGCCAACAACACGAGATAGACGACCCTCGCGAGGAGATCGCCAAGCCATCGCTTCAAGCCAACAGATCCGGAGTCAGCATGTTCTCCAGCTTTACGATCTGGTCGCGCAGGACCAGCTTCTGCTTCTTGAGCCGGGCGATCTGAAGCTGGTCGGGCGTCGGCATCTGGCCGAGCGCCTCGACGGCCGCGTCGAGATCCTGGTGCTTCTGCCGCAGTTCCAGCAGCTGGGCCCGGATCTCGACGTTGGGCATGGGGATCATTTCCCCGTCGTTGTCGGCCATCCACCGTCCCCAAACGCAAATCGCAGGCTGCCGAGTCTAGCAGACCCGAAGCCTCATTCCAGCGCCGTTGCGAGCCTCTGCAGCGCTTCCGGCGGCGGCGGATCGCCCCAGGTCTCGCCGGCCCGGACCAGGGCGGGCAGGGCGGCGCCCGGCCGGGGCGTCGAGAGGCCGGCCAGGGAGGTCATCAGCAGCTTTTCGAGGTCGAGCTCGACGGCCTTGACGGTTTCGCGGACGGCCAGCCGGGCCGCGTCATCGACCGGGCCGAGCGGATTTTTCAACGCCCGCCGCGACTGGCGGACAGGCCCCAGGATCGTCGCCTCCCAGTGGCGGGCCAGTTCGGCGCCGTCGGCCAGGGCGGCGTCGGGCGGCGAGGCCCAGGCGGCCCAGAGCAGGTAGGCGGTCTGCTGGCCATGGTCGTCCTGAAGGCTGAGGCAGGCCTCGCCGACGCCCGGCCGGTCGTAGGCGGCCAGCGCCCAATCCCAGAAGTCGTTCATCCTTCGCTCCGGATGGCTTTCAGGTCCTCGCCCCAGCGTTTCACCGGCGCCCAGTCGAGGCCGAAGCCGTCGAGAGCCCGACCGACGGACTGATCGACCATCTCCTCGATCGACTGGGGCTTGGCGTAGAAGGCCGGCATCGGCGGGGCGATGACCGCGCCCATTTCGGCGAGCGCCGTCATAGTCCGCAGATGGCCCAGGTGCAGCGGCGTCTCGCGGACCATCAGCACCAGCCGCCGGCCCTCCTTGAGCACAACGTCGGCGGCCCGGGTCAGCAGGCTGGAGGTGACGCCGGTGGCGATCTCGCTCATCGTCCGAACCGAGCAGGGCGCGATGATCATGCCGCGGGTCCGGAAGCTGCCCGAGGCGATGGATGCGCCGACATCGCCGACCTTGTGCACGACGTCCGCCCGGGCGGCGACGTCGGCGGGAGTCAGATTCGCTTCCTGGGCGAGGGTCAGGGCCGCTGATTTCGACATGACCAGATGACTTTCGACACCCAGGTCACGACAGGCGTCGAGGGCGCGCAGACCCAGCCAAACCCCGCTGGCGCCAGAGATTCCGACGATCAACCGCCCCTTTTGCGCCATCCGACCGGTCCAACTTCCCAGTTATGTGAACAGACTTCCCGTCATCTCGGGTGTTCACTTGAGTGTGTATAGATAGCCAAGGAGGCGAAATACCATGGCCTTGGAAGCCCGTCTGCGGGAGCTCGACAGCCGCCACAGGAAACTGGACCGGACCATCGAGCAGGAACTGACGCACCCGGCGTCCGACGATATCAGGATCGCGGAACTCAAACGGCAGAAACTACGCCTCAAGGAAGAGATCGAAGGCCTGAAGGCTCGAACTCACTAGAATACGGAAAACCCCTCCACCGGTTGTCGGTGGAGGGGTTTTCTCATTCAGTCCAACGCCTGAGGCGAGGATCAATCCTCGTCGTCGTCGTCGTAGTCGACGGCCGGGCCGGTGTTGGCGAAGACGTTCTTCAGATCGACGTCGCCGCCGCGATCGTCTTCTTCCTCGTACACGGGTTCCGGTTCGACCTGGGCCTCACCGGCCGGGCTGAGCGAGGGGCCGTCGCTGACGATGCCCTTCTTGAGGTCGTCCTTGGCCTTCTTGTCGGCGGCCTTGCGGACCACGGCGTCCAGCTCGATCTGGCCGACGAGGCCCAGGGTCACCGGATCGACGGGCTTCAGGTTGGCGCTGTTCCAGTGGCTGCGGTCGCGGACCGCCTCGATGGTCGACTTGGTGGTGCCGAGCAGCTTGGAGATCTGGGCGTCGGTGACTTCCGGGTGGTTGCGCACGAACCAGGCGATGGCGTCCGGACGGTCCTGGCGACGCGACACCGGGGTGTAGCGCGGGGCCTTCTTCTGCGGCTTCAGCAGCTCGGCGTGGCGGCTCTTCTGGACCTGCATGCGGTACTTGGAGTTGGCGGTGGCCTTGTCCAGTTCTTCGCGGTTCAGCTGGCCGTTGGTGATCGGGTCGGCGCCGCGGATGTCGCGGGCCACTTCGCCGTCGGCGATGCCGCGCACTTCCAGCGGGTGCAGCCCGCAGAAGTCGGCGATCTGTTCGAACGTCAGGGAGGTGTTGTCCACCAGCCAGACGGCGGTGGCCTTGGGCATCAGGATCGGTTCGGCCATGGGCATGCTCCAGAAACAGCGGCGCCCGGCCTTTCGGCCGGGCGGGTCTTGGAAACTGCTATAGCGAGGTTCCCTCAAGAAGGGAACGGGGACTTGCATCCGCAGCCTGCAAGCCCCCGAAATCGCTAAATTCGTCCCATCAGCAGCAGGACGATGACGATCACCAGCACCAGGCCGAGGCCGCCACTGGGGAAGTAGCCCCAGCTGCGCGAGTGGCCCCAGGTCGGCAGCGAGCCGATGAGGGCGAGGATCAGGACGATGATGAGGATCGTGCCGAGCATGTGAGGTTTCCTTGAACAGCGTAAAGTCTCCGCCATTCAATTCTTCGATGCCGCGTCAGTTCCCGGCCGCTGAACTCTTCAATGATCTTCCGGCCTCAGGCCGGCTGGTCCTTGGTCACCCGGTTGGCCCACAGCAGGCCGATGAAACCACCCTTGATGCGCGGCAGCAGGGTCAGCACCGCGGCGGTCAGGGCCGCAAGGGCGGCGGGGACGATGATCCAGGGGCTGGTTTCCCACATGACGGGGAAGAAGAAGGCCGGGGCGACGATCAGGTGGCCGACCAGCAGGATGGTCAGATAGGCCGGGCCGTCGTCGGCGCGGTACTGCGACAGGTCGTGGCCGCAGGCGGCGCACTCGGCGTTGACCTTCAGGTAGCGGGCGAACAGCTCGCCCTCGCCGCAGTTGGGGCAACGGTGCTTGAGGCCGCGCTTGATGCCGAGGCCCACGGGCCGGCGGACGTCACTGGTATTGGACATGGCGGGCATATGCGCCTTCGCGGCGGGTTTCGATAGGGCGGCCGGGCTCACAATCGGTTTCAGGATACGGCCTTCAGCGCCGCGCCCAGCTCATCGACCATGTCCGGCGTGGTCGCCCAGCTGCACATGAAGCGGACCGTGCCGTCGAGGAAGCGGTAGACGAACCAGCCCTGGCCCCTCAGCCGGTCAAGCGCCGCCTCGTCCATCTCGACGAACAGGCCGTTGGCCTCGACCGGATGGCGCACGGGGAACGGCATCTGGGCGGCCAGCCGCCGGGCCATGGCGTTGGCGTGGGCGGCGCGGACCGACCAGGCGCCGGTTTCCAGCAGGCCGATCCAGGGGGCGGCGAGGTAGCGGCCCTTGGACACCAGCTGGCCGGCGTGCTTGAGGCGGGCATCGAACCGCCGGGCCAGCGCCTTGTTGAGCAGGACCACGGCCTCGGTCGGCGTCGAGCCGGACTTGGTGCCGCCCATGATCAGGATGTCGACGCCCATCTTCGCGACCGACTTGAGGTCGAAGCCGGCGGCGACGGCGTTGGCCAGGCGGGCGCCGTCGAGGTGGACGCCGTAGCCCATGGCCTTCACGGGCTGGATCAGGGCCTCGAGGTCGGCCTGCGCGTAGACCGTGCCGTATTCGGTGGCCTGGGTCAGGGACAGGGCGGCGGCCGGCTGGCGGTAGCTGACGTCGGGTTGGCTGAGCGCCTCGGTCAGGGCCGGCAGATCGATCTTGCCCGACGGGCCGGGCAACCCGATCAGGCCGACGCCATGGCCGAAGAAGCCGGGAGCGCCGGTCTCGTCGGTGCAGACGTGGGCATGCTCGTGGGCCAGCACCGCCTCGTGCGGTTGGGCCAGTGCGGCCAGGGCGACGGCGTTGGCGGCGGTGCCCGAGGCGGTGAAGCGGATGTCGGCGTCGGCGCCCAGGGCTTCGCGGATCAGGTCGGCGGCCCGGGCCGAGACATGATCGGTCCCATAGCCGGAGGCGGTCCCGGCGTTGGCGGCGATCAACGCCTCCATCACCTCGGGCATGGCCCCGGCGACGTTGTCGGAGGCGAAGTCGTAGCGGGCGTCGGTCATGGGGTTCCGTTTAGCGGCAGAGTGGAGGGAGGGAAACCGGCCGGCGTCCGTAAACCCTCTCCTTCCCACCCTGCTTCGCTGTCGCTCCGCAGGGCGGGCCCCTTCCTCTCCCTCGCGGGAGAGGAGCTGGGAGGTGACGCGCCGTCAGACAGCGGGTGGCGGACGAATAGTTCAAGCCCCTCTCCCGCGAGGGAGAGGGAGGGGCCCGCCGCGAAGCGGTGGGAGGGAGAGGGTTTACGGTGCAGGCGGATAGGTCTCCGTCCACCAGGCCTTCCAGCGGTCCTCAAGCTCACTGAAGGCCGCATCATCCAGCCCGTAGGCGGTGATCATCACCATGCCGGGGCCGTGGCCGCCGCCGACGGTCCAGCCGCCGGCATCGTGGACGTTGAGCAGGCCCGCCCAGGCGTCGACCGTCACGGCCACCTGATATTTCGAGACGTGCCAGAGGTTGCCACTGACCGTGTCGCCGGTCGGCAGGACACGGCTGACGGCGTCGCCGACGTGGCCGCTGCGCAAGTCGGCGAGGCCCAGGGCGGCGAGGGGCCGATCCCCCTCGCGCTCGCCCTTGGGCAGCGACAGCCACAGGGTGCGGCGGGGGGCGAGGCCTTCCTTTTCGAGGCCGAACTTCAGCTGCTGGACGAACATGATCCAGCCCTCGGTCATGTCTTCGTAGACGTCAGTCCAGGCCGCGCCGTCGGCGGGGGCGGCGCGGATGACCCGCAGGCGGCTGCCGGCCCCGGCGACGGTCAGCTCGAAGCGGTCGCTGGTGCCGTTGAAGGCGATGACGCCGGTCGCCTCGTCGGCGGTGGCGTGCTCGACGAAGATGAAATCGACCTCGGCCGCCAGGCTGTCGGACTCCCAGCCGAACCAGCGGGCGACCTGGGCCGGATCGCGCAGGGCGGCCCAGACGGTCTCGACCGGGGCGGCGATGGTCAGGTCGATGAGGACGCGGTCCCCGGCGTCGTTGGTGGTCATCGGTTCTTGCTTCCTTTGGCGGGGTGGGTGGCGGCGATCAGGCGATAGGGGCGGCCGCCGGGGCTGTCGAATTCGGCGGCCAGGGCGGCGATGGTCTCGGTCAGGCGGGCGGCGAAGCGTTCGATGTCGCCGGGGGCGGCGAAGGCGATTTCGGCGTCGAGGGTGAAGGTCAGCAGGCGGCGGCCCTCGGCGTCTGCGGTCTGGCGCATGCGGCCGACCTCGCGGACGGTTTCGGCGGCGGTGCGGATCAGGTGGTCGGCGGCGTAGCGGTCCTGGGTCAGGGCTTCGGGGGCCGGGCCGGCCAGCAGGTCGGGATCGACCAGGTAGGCGTCGGCGCTGGCGGTGAACAGCCGTTCGGTGAAGCCCCGGCGCTGGCGTTGCTCGACGAGATTGACCAGGCCCGCCTCCTCCAGGGCCTTGAGGTGATAGCCGACCTTCTGGCGCGGCATGTTCAGGGCGACGGCCAGGCTGGCGGCCGAGCCCGGCGACTGCAGGGCGGTCAGCATCCGGCGGCGGATCGGCGAGAGGGCGGTCCTCACGCGGTCGGCGTCGTCGAGCAGGGCCATAGGTGCAGTCATGGGGGTCAGGGAACAATAGAAAAATAAAACTGTCAAATGGTCGATTTGACCGATTGGCATATCGCCGCTATCCCGCCGGCATGGTCGTTTTGCCCGCCCGCGCCACCCTGCAGCAACGCCAGTCGCACAGACTGGCGGCCGTTGCGGCCGGCCGGATCGGATAATCCCGGCGCCCCGCCGGACCGACCGCCCTCGCAACCCCGCCCACCGGCGGGGTTTTGCTTTTCAGGCTCCGCCCATTCCCCAAGGAGCCTTCCCATGACCTTCACCACCGAAGCCGATCTCGCCGCCGTCGCCGACGGCGTCATCGCCATGACCCTGCCCAAGCCGGCCTGGACCCATGCGGCGCACTTCGCCTGCGCCGTCTGGATCGTCATGCGGCGGCCTGATCTGGTCGCCGAGCGCGATCTGCCGAATCTCATCCGCGCCTACAACGAGAGCACCGACACGCCGAACACCGACAGCGGCGGCTACCATGAGACGATCACGCAGGCCTCGCTGCGGGCGGTGCGGACCGCCGTGGCCGAGGGCGGGACGCCCGTGGAGGTGCTTCGCCGGCTGCTGCAAAGCCACGGGCGCAGCGACTGGCTGCTGAAGCACTGGAGCCGCGAGCGGTTGTTCAGCGTCGAGGCCCGGCGGCGTTGGCTGGAGCCGGATCTGGCGCCGCTGCGGGGCTGAGGTTCGCGCCTCGCGCCTTATCGAAGCGGCTGTCCATTATAGCCGCCGGCGGGTGACCTACAAAACAAGGCGTGCGCTCGCCACCGGGGCCGCGAAGGCGGCGAAACCCCAGGCAGCGTGGGCTTTGGCGTAGGTTTGCGCTCTGAGACTGTAGCCTCGGGCGTGGGTCGGTGCGTGGGTAGAGTGTCGCCGGATGTGGGCCGGTTTGAGGGCGTGCCGGCCTACGGAATCGACTGTCCGACAATTTGCCCATTTTGGGTCAAAATGGATATGTCTAGACATATTCATCTTGCGGGCGGGTCCATCCTGTCATCCCGGCCGGAGCGTAGCGGAGCGCCGGGACCCAGGGGGTGGCGAAGCACCGCACGGGCAGCCGCCACCATCGAGCCTGGGTCCCCTGGGTCCCGGCTCTTCGCGCTTCGCGCTGCGGCCGGGATGACAGGAGAGGGAAAGACGCGGCTAGACCTCGCGGCCCCAGGCCCGCACCTCCTCGACGAACAGCTCCGGCTCTTCCATCGCCGCGAAGTGGCCGCCTCGGGGCATGTCCTGCCAGCGGGTGATGTTGTAGGCCCGGCCGGCCCAGCTTCGCGGCGGGGCGGAATAGAGGGCCTCGCCGGGGAAGTTGGCGAAGGCGGTCGGGGTCTCGCAGCGGGTCCCCTCGGGCAGGACGATGCCGCCCTCCTCGATCAGGGCGCGGTAGTACCAGGCGCCGGTCGTGAAGCTGCCGGTCATGACGTAGATCATGACGTTGGTCAGCAGCTGGTCCATCGAGAAGACGTCGGTGAAGGGCTTGGTGCGCAGGTCGGCCCAGTCGTGGAAACGCTCGACGATCCAGGCGGCCTGGCCGACCGGGTTGCCGGCTCCCAGCCAGGCCACCGACTGCGGCTTGGAGACCTGCAGGCGCAGATAGGCGCCCATCATGTCGCCGGCCGCGCCGGTGCGGGTGATCCAGTCGATCTCGTCCTGGCTCTGCGGCGAGCCGGCGGGGCGCAGGCCGATCATGTTGAGGTGGATGGCGCGGGCGTTCGAACCGTGATCATGGCCGAGCCAGCTGGTCACCAGGGCGCCCCAGTCGCCGCCCTGGGCGAGATAGGTCTCGTAGCCGAGCACCTGCGTCATCAGGGTGTTGAACAGCCGGGCCGTGCCGCGTTGGCCGAAGGGGCGGGCGGGCTTGGAGGAGAAGCCGA
This sequence comes from Caulobacter sp. NIBR1757, assembly GCF_027912495.1. Classification (GTDB taxonomy): domain Bacteria; phylum Pseudomonadota; class Alphaproteobacteria; order Caulobacterales; family Caulobacteraceae; genus Caulobacter. The sequence continues at coordinate 973,196 of NZ_CP115463.1, forward strand.
AGCCGGGGAGGGAGGGGATGACGAGGTCGAAGGCGTCCTCCGCCTTGCCGCCGAACCGCGAGGGGAAGGCCAGGCGTTCGGCGGCGCCCCAGAACTCGTAGTGGCTGCCCGGCCAGCCGTGGGTCAGCAGCAGGGGGCGCTTGCCGCCGGCCTCACCGACGATGTGGACGAAGTGGAGGTCGAAGTCCTCGACCCGGGCCGAGAACTGCGGGAAGCGGTTGAGCTCGGCGACGGCGGCGCGCCAGTCGTAGCCATCGGTCCAGTGGGCGCAGAGCTCGCGCAGGAACTGCGGATCGGTCCCGCAGCCCCAGCCGCCCTCGATGGGGGCGACGGGGAAGGGGTATTCGGCTACCCGGCGCAGGACGTCGGCGACGGCGGCGTCGTCCCAGGAGACGGTGAAAGGCGTCGGCGTGGTCATGGCGGGCTCCCCTTGTTTGGTCATCACTAAGCGTGGCGTGACGTCGGGGCCGTCAAGGTCCTCCTTCGGCAGGCCGCAGGCCTGACGGGGGAGGGGGACCGCGCCCGAAGGGCGTGGTGGAGGGGGCAGCGCCGGCGGATGGGGGCGCCCTGAATGCAGCGGCTTCGGCCTGCGCCAGAACGCGCTCCTCCGGAAAAGCCGGTGCTGCCCCCTCCACCACCGGCCCTAAGTCGGGCCGGCGGTCCCCCTCCCCCGTCGCTGCGCGCCGGAGGAGGATTTTACGGCACCATCACCACCCGTCCGACGGCCTGGCGGCTCTCGATGTAGGCGTGGGCGCCGGCGGCGTCCGACAGCGGGAAGACCTTGTCGATGACGACCTGCAGCTCGCCGCGCGCGCAGTCCTCGACCAGGGTCTGGATCATGTCGTGGGCGCGGTCGGTCATGATCTCGGCGCCGAGGAAGACGCCGCTGAGCGAGCGGTTGCCGCCCATCAGGCTGCCGACATCGACGACCATCGGTTCGCGGCCGGCGTTGCCGACCATCGACACCCGGCCGCGATAGCCGAGGCTGGCCAGCGAGCCCTTGAGGGTGGCGCCGCCGACGCTGTCGACGACCAGGTTGACGCCCTTGTTGTCAGTCAGCCGCATGACGGCCTGGGCGACGTCCTCGGCCTTGTAGTTGATGCCGTGGTCGAGGCCCCAGGCCTTCAGCTTTTCCAGCCGCGCGTCGCTGGAGGCGGTGGCCAGGACCCGGGCGCCGGCCCGCTTGGCCAGCTGGATGGCGGCGAGGCCGACGCCGCTCGCCCCGGCCTGGACCAGGACCGTTTCGCCGGCCTTGAGGCGGCCGAATTCGAACAGGCAGTCGTGGGCGGTGCCGAAGGTGACCGGGATGGCGGAGGCCTGTTTGACGTCATAGCCGTCCGGGATGACCCAGCAGTTGCGGGCCGGCACGGCGCGCAGCTCGGCGTGGCTGCCGAAGCCGTCGACGGTGGCGACCTTCTGGCCGAGGCGCAGATGGGTGACCTCGGACCCGATCTCGATGATCTCGCCGGCCGCCTGGTAGCCGACGATGTGGGGGTGGTTCACCAGGGCGCCGCCGAAGCGGTTGAGGGTGTCGCCGCCTTCGATGCTGATCGCCTCGACGCGGATGACCACGCCCTTGGGGTGGCAGACGGGGTCGGGGGCGTCTTCGTATTTCAGGACGGACGGCGGACCGTTCTCGTAATAGACGGCGGCTTTCATGGCGGGCTCCCTGATGTGTTTTAGGGGAGGGTAGCGATGCGGCGTCTGAAGGGTGAATCAGAAATCCTCCCTCCCCGAATTGGGGAGGGGGCAGGCGCGCGTTGCGCGCCGGGTGGGGAAGTGGGTCACCGGCGCCGGCCGGTTTGTCTTCTCAGTGGATGGTCGGAAAAGTCCCGGACCGACTTCCCCACCCGACGCGCGTAACCGCGCGTCTGCCCTCCCCAATTCGGGGAGGGAGGTCAGTGGTGCGATTCGGAGGCCGGCAGGTGGCCGCCGCCGGCGTGCGACGCCTGCGGCACGTGGTGATCGACCGGGCCGGGGACGGCCTTGGGGAATTCGCCGGACTGGCTCCAGCCGGGTTGCTCGAAGCCCTGGTCGGCCACCTGCCAGAGCAGCTGGACATAGCGGCGGGCCATCTCGCCGGTCACCGCCGAGGCGTCGATCTTCTCGGTCAAGACCTCGGACATGCCGGATTCCTTGGCCGCGTTGACCGTGCTCTTCAGAAGGTAGCCCTTCTTCTGCAGCTTCTCGATCCGCTCGGCGTAGGTCGGCTTCTTCTCTTCCTTCTTGCCCCCGAACAGCGACCAGCCGGCGGAGGGCCTGGGCCGGTCGTCGTCCGACTTCTCGGACTTGGCTTTGACCTCCAGCTCCTGGAGCAGGACGTTGAGCAGCTTGTTGCAGCCGGAGACGACGACATAGGCCGCCTGGTCGGCCTGGGCGGCGTCCCACAGGGGCTTGAAGCCGTCGCGGAAGACTTCCGGCGTGGCCTTGCTGAAGCGCGGGGCCGAGGGCGGGCCCTTGTGGTCGTGCTCGTGCGGCTTGTGGGCCGCCTGCTCGCCGAGCGGCTTGCCGCAGACGGGGCAGGGGCTGCCGGCGGCAGGCGGGTTGTTGATCACCGTGATGCCGCCGAGCGGCACGCCGATCATCGGCTGCTGCACCATGATGGCCGGGGTGGTGGCGACGGGGACGGTGGTCACCGCGCCGGTGAAGACGTTGGCGCCGGGGCCGGTGACGCTGGAGATCGGGGTGGTGAAGACCTGGCCGGGCGCGCCCGGCAGGCCGACCGAAACGGCGTGCTGGCCGAGGTAGGGAGCCGGCGCAGCGGCGGGGACGGCCGGATGGGCGTCGTGGCCATGGTGGTCCGACGATTCCCGCTCGTAGCGGCTGTCCAGGGAGCAGCGCGGTGCGTCGCTCACGACCCCAAACCCCCGCGTTTCATGGTGTTGACCCCATGCATGCCCAAAGTACCCCCGATAACCATGGTTAACGAACCTCACGGGGGCGATTTTGGCAAGGGGCCAAGTTCCAGATGTGGCGCCTCGGACGCGAGAAGAGTAGAGGATGCGGCCCCTCTGCCATGAAAGTTCTCATCCCTTGCGTCTGCCCCAGGCCCGACTCGATCAGGTGCTCGACCGTTTCCGCGAAGTGGAAGCGCGCATGGGCGCGGCCACCGACGGTCCCGAGATCGTCAAGCTGTCCAAGGAGCATGCCGAGCTCAAGCCCGTGGCCGATGCGGTCGCCGGGCTGGAAAAGGTGCGGGCCGAGATGCCGGAGCTGGAGGCCATGGCGGCCGATCCGGACCCGGACATCTCCGAGCTGGCCCGCGACGAGCTGGAGCGGCTGCAGGACCGCCTGCCGGAGATGGAGCGGGAGCTGGCCCTGATGCTGGCGCCCAAGGACAAGGACGAGAACGCCAGCGCCATCCTCGAAATCCGCGCCGGCACCGGCGGCGACGAGGCGGCCCTGTTCGCCGGCGACCTGTTCCGCATGTATTCGCGCTATGCCCAGCTGCAGGGCTGGAAGGTCGAGGTCGACAGCGTCTCCGAGGGTGAGATGGGCGGCTACAAGGAAATCATCGCCTCGGTGACCGGCGACGGGGTGTTCGGGCGGCTGAAGTTCGAGAGCGGCGTGCACCGGGTGCAGCGGGTGCCGGCCACCGAGAGCCAGGGGCGGATCCACACCTCGGCGGCGACGGTGGCGGTGCTGCCCGAGGCCGAGGACGTCGAGATCGAGATCAACGACAGCGACCTGCGGATCGATACCTATCGTTCGTCGGGGGCCGGCGGCCAGCACGTCAACAAGACCGACTCGGCGGTGCGCATCACCCACATTCCCACCGGCGTGGTGGTGACCAGCTCGGAGAAGAGCCAGCACGAGAACCGCCGCAAGGCGATGAAGAACCTGAAAGCCCGGCTGTACGACCTGCAGCGAACGGCTCTGGACGATGCCCGGTCGGAGGCCCGGAAGAGCCAGGTCGGGTCGGGGGATCGGTCGGAGCGGATCCGCACCTACAACTTCCCGCAGGGCCGGGTGACCGACCACCGCATCAACCTGACGCTCTACAATCTGGAGCGGATCATGCCGGGCGATGCGCTGGACGACATCATCAAGCCGCTGATCGCCGAGGACCAGGCGGCGCGGCTGTCGGCGCTGGAAGAGGCGTAGGGCGGGGCGCAGTAACCTCCCTCCCCGAATTGGGGAGGGCAGGCCGAAGGCCGGGTGGGGAAGTGGGTCACCGGCGGCGCCGGTCAGGCTTCTCAGCGCTCTATCTGGAAAGTCTCGAGCCGACTTCCCCACCCGACGCGCGTAACCGCGCGTCTGCCCTCCCCAATTCGGGGAGGGAGGTCAGCGCTTCACCCGCTTCAGCAGGTCCTTCACCGCGCCGACGCCACCGGCGATCTCCTCGCTCAGGTCCAGCGCCTCGCCGACCGTGTCGGCCATGGCCGCTCCGCGGGCGCCCATGGGGGCCGGCGGGCCGGTGGTCGAGTCGTGGGCGGTCTGGTGTTCGATCTCGGCGTTGAGTTCTGCGCCGATCAGCACGGTCAGCACCGAAAACCAGACCCACAGCATGAAGGCGATCACCGCCCCCAGCGGGCCGTAGGTGGCGTCGAGGTTGGAGATCGAACCGAGGTACCAGCTGAACACCAGCGAGCCGCCCAGCCACAGCACCGAGGCCGCCACCGCCCCCCAGGTCAGCCACCGCCACTTGGCCTTCGCCCGCGACGGGCCGATCCGGTAGAGCAGGGTGAAGGCGAAGGCGGCCAGCAGCAGCACGAACAGCCAGCGCAGCGGGATCCACAGGACCAGCAGGGCGTCCAGCCGCAAGGCCGTCATCACCGCCGGCAGGGCCACCAGCAGCCCGGCCACGCAGGTCAGGAACAGCATGGCGCCGAAGGTGCAGACATAGGACAGCGCCGTCTGGCGGAAGAAGGGGCGCTGCTCGGCCTCGTCGTAGGCGACGTTGAGGCCCTCGAACATCGCTTTCATGCCGGCGTTGGCGCTCCACACCGAGACCAGCAGGCTGATGACCAGGGCGACGGTCAGCTTGCCCTCGTGCTGGCCGGCGATGCGCAGCATCTGGTCGCCGACGATCTGCACGACGCTGGCCGGGAAGACGCCGCTCATCTGGTCCAGCTGCTCGCGCACGGTCGTGACGTCGGCGAACAGGCCGTAGACCGAGACGAAGGCGGCGATGGCCGGGAAGATGGCCAGCAGGGCGTAGAAGGTGACGCCGCCGGCGACGGAGGGCAGCTTGTCCAGGCCGATCTCACGGATCACCCGCCAGAAGACATCGCGCCAGCCGATCAGGGGGATGTGACCCGGCCGCAGGGCGGCGCGGCCGCGTCCGGGCTGGCTGCTCTCGAAAGCCTCGACGCTCATCTGGCGCGCGTCGGAGGCGCCGGGGATGACCTTGTCGCCCTGGCCGGTGGTGGTCACCGGCGCGCCGCGCGGCCAGAGGCCGACGGCGGCGATCAGGGCGATCCATGGGAGCAGATTGTAGGGGCGGCTTTGGGCGTAGGCCTTCGCCCGGCCGGGCATGGCCGCCCAGTCGCGGCCCAGCACGCCGGCCCATTTCCGTGAGGGGTGTTTCCCGCCCCCGCCCTTGAACAAAGCCATCCAGCGCCTCCGCAGGGGCTAACACGCGGGGTGACCGGGGGTTGCGGCGGAGCGACGGCTTTGGCACTGAACGCCATGCGCGCAAGGATCGACAGCCTGTATCGCCACCCGGTCAAGGGCTTCACGCCCGAGCGGCTGGAGTGCGCCGAGCTGACGGCCGGCGCCTGTTTTCCGCATGACCGGATGTTCGCCGTCGAGGACGGGCCGAGCGGCTTCGATCCGGCGGCGCCGGGGCATGTCTCGAAGATGAAGTTCACCGTCCTGGCCAAGATCGCCGACGTGGCCAGGGCGCGGACGGCGTATGACGCCGCGACCGGGGTGCTGTCGGCCAGCGCCGAGGGACAGCCGGACTTCAGCGGCGACTTGGCGACGGCGCAGGGGCGGGACGCCTTCGAAGCCTGGCTCGCCGCCCTGCTGGGGGAGGCGGCGACGGGCCCGCTGAAGGTCATCGAGGGGCCCGGCGCCCACCGCTTCATGGACCATCCGCTGGGCCACGTTTCTATCATAAGCCTGGCCAGCGTCCGCGACCTGGAGGCCCGGATCGGCCAGCCCATTGATCCGTTGCGATTCCGGGCCAATCTCTATGTCGAGGGTTGGGACGCCTGGGCCGAGAACGACTGGGCCGGCCGCACCCTGACCCTCGGCGGGGCCAGGGCCACCGTCTTCAAGCCCATCGTCCGCTGCGCCGCCACGGCCGTGGATCCGGCGACGGCGCAGCGGGACATCGACATCCCCGCCGCCCTGTTCGAGCACTACGCCCACGTCCTGTGCGGCATCTACATTCACGTCACCGACAGCGGCGCGATCGCCGTCGGGGACAGTCTGGAAATCCAATGACCAACCTCGTCACCGCCTGGAAGACCGCCACCGCGACCCTGAAAGCGGCCGGGGTCGACCAGCCCTCGATCGACGCCGGGCTGATGCTGCAGGCGGCGGCCGGCGTCACCCGCACCGACATCCTGACCGACCCCTACCGCGAGATGACGGCCGAGCAGCAGGCGACGCTCGACGACTTCATCGGCCAGCGCGCCGGCCGCAAGCCGATCAGCCACATCCTCGGCCGCAAGGGCTTCTGGAAGATCATGCTGTCGGTGACGCCCGATGTGCTGACCCCGCGCGCCGACACCGAGAGCATCCTCGACGTCGTGCTGCCGGCCTTTCCGGAGGGCATGGCCTTCCAGATGCTGGACCTGGGCGTCGGCAGCGGGGCCATCCTGCTGGCCATCCTGGCCGAGCGGCCGGCGGCGAGGGGGCTGGGCGTCGATGCCTCTTCCGAGGCGCTGGCGGTGGCCAAGGAGAACGCCGCCAACCTCGACCTCAACAACCGGGCCGCCTTCCTGCACGGCGACTGGACGGCGGGGCTGGGCGACGCCCAGTTCGACCTGGTGGTCTCCAACCCGCCCTACATCCCCAGCAACGACATCGACACGCTGGATCCGGAGGTGCGCGACCATGAACCGCGCCTGGCGCTCGACGGCGGCCCCGACGGGCTGGACGCCTATCGCCTGCTGGCGCCGGAGATTCTGCGGGTGCTGAAAGCCGGCGGCCTGTTCGCCGTGGAGATCGGTCATGACCAGTCGGCGGCGGTCGAAGCCCTGTTCAAGGCGGCCGGCGCCGACCAGGTTCGCACCACCAAGGACCTCGGAACGCGGGACCGTGTGGTCACCGGTTTCAAAAACCCCTTGGAAACGGGCGGATGAGGGGTTACATCCTGACTCGTTCCCTACCTTAAAAGCCGTACCGGGGTGACCTGAAACGGCGGGCGCGCGAGCCACGAAGGGCTGCGAGCCGGGCGGGAACCCAAGGACCACTCCAACAGGACAGTCACGGACCAGCCAGCGTCCGACCCGTCACAAGGCAAGCTTCAAGGCCCGTGCAGACGGCGCCTGAGCGACAGGAACATCATGAGAGATTTCAAGGGCATGAAGCGGCAGCGCGGCCGCAACCGGAACACCGGAAACAAGCCCCAGCAGCACAACGCCAACCGCGCCTACGACTCCAACGGTCCCGAGGGGATCAAGGTGCGCGGGGCCGCCCAGAGCGTCTTCGAAAAGTACCAGCAGCTGGCGCGCGACGCGACGACCGGCGGCGATAGGGTTCTGGCCGAAAACTACCTGCAGCACGCCGAGCACTATTTCCGCCTGATCCGCGCCATCCAGCCGAACCGGCCGGTCACCGACATCATCGGGCGCGACGTTTACAGCTCCGGCATGGACATCGACTTCGAGGCCGAGCACGAGGAGCCGACCGAGGCCCAGATCGCCGAGGCCACCGAAAACAAGCCGGAAGCCGAAGACGGCGAGGAGCGCCCCCGCTTCGAGAACCGCCAGAACCAGAACCGCGACCGGGACGACCGTCCGCGCGACCGCGACGGCTACCAGGGCAATCGCCAGAACAACCAGAACCGCGACCGCGACGATCGTCCGCGCGACCGGGACCGCTGGCGCGACCGCGACGACCGTCCCCGTGACGGACAGCAAGGCGGCCAGCAGCAGGCCCGCGACGACCGTCCGCGCGACGGCAATCGCGATGACCGTCCCCGCGACGACCAGCCGCGCGAGAGCCGCTTCCGCGACCGTGACGACCGTCCCCGGGACCGCGATCGCGACCAGCCGCGCGAGCAGGCGCAACAACAACCGCGCGACGAGGCGCCCCGCGAGGCCCAGCCCCGTGAGGCCCAGCCCCGTGAAGAGCGCGAGCCGCGCCGCAGCCGCTACGAGCGCGACCGTCCGCGTGAGGAGCGCGCCGAGGCCCGCGAGACCCGCGACCCGCTGCAGGTGATCGAGCCGCAGGCCGCGCCTCTGGCCGCCGAGCCCAAGCGTCCCTCGCCGCGCCTGCGTGGCCAGGACGGCGCGGTTTCGGAGCTGCCCGGCTTCCTCTCGCGCTCCGCCCCCGCGCCGGCCGCCGACGCCGCCGAAGCCCCGGCCAAGCCCAAGCGCCGCCGCGCCCCCAAGAGCTTCGAGGGCGACGCGCCGAAGGGCGATTCGGAAGACTAACCTCCCTCCCCATTCGTGGAGGGACGGCGGCCCCCCTTCTTCAGGGCGTTCCGGCTGTGCGCCTGCGCTAGGCTCCGCTCAGTCCCGGAGTCTGCCATGCGTCTCGCCGCCGTTCTCGCCCTCGCCCTGATCGTCACGCCGCTGGCGTCCGCCCCCAGCCTTGCCGCCGGGCCAGCCAAGATCCGGCTGACCTGCAAGCCCGGCCAGGCGCTGAAACCCGTCGTTGCGGCCATCACCGCCACCCCAGAGATCCAGGACGCTGAACCCGAAAAGCGGGCCCTGTGCCTCTATGTCGGGGCCGCCCAGACCGGGCCGTTCAGGCGCTTCGCCATCGTGCAGATGGAGTACTTCCCGCTGTGGTGCGGCACGGCCGGCTGTCAGGTGCTGGTCTTTGTCGAGGACCAGAATGGCCAATGGCGCTCCGCCATCGATCCGCGGATGAGCAACAACGGTCTCGCCAAGGAGGAGGGCGCGCGGCTCGACTTCAGCCAGGCCGTGCAAGGGTTGCCGGCCATCACCGTGCCGCAGCGACCGGACATGGAGATCGTCCCCATCGTCTGGACCTTCGACGCGGAGGCCGGCGTCTATCGCCGGCCGGAGGAAGCGCTGGACTAGCCGAAGATCGCCGGGCGGCGGTCCTTCCAGGGCATTTCCTTCTCCAGCTGGCCGGCGAGGCGATACAGCGTCGCCTCGTCGGCGTAGCGGGCCGTGAACATCATGGCGATCGGCAGGCCGTCGGCCGACTGATGCAGCGGCAGGCTGAGCGACGGCTGGCCGGTGAAGTTGAACGGCGGCGTGAAGGGGAAGGTGGCCGACTGGGCCTTGTCGAAGGCCCGCAGGTCGTCGGTCAGGGTGTCGAGGAACTCGTGCTTCGGCGGCGTCGTCGCCAGCACCGGCGTCAGGTAGACATCGAAGCTCTCGAAATTGCGCAGCACCTCGCGGTTCATCAGGCGCAGCTGCTGCCAGCCCCACATTGCCTGGTCGCCGGTGATGCGCTTGCCGGCCTCGTAGCCGCGCCGGGCCAGACCCTCGATCTCGCCCTCGCCGGGCTCGCGGCCGAGCTTTTCCACCCAGCGCCGCACGCCGGCCGAGAAGTTGCTGGCCGAGACCAGGGCCTGGGCGCGGTAGAGGGTGCGATAGTCGATGCCCAGCCCCTGTTCGACGACCTCGTGGCCGAGGCTTTTAAGGGTAGCGGCGGTTTCGGCGAGCCTGGCGGCGACCTCCTCGCTGATCGGCTTTCCGTTCGGGGTCTCGGGCGACCAGAAGATCCGCAGCTTGCCGGGCGAGCGGCTGACCTCCTCCAGATAGGGGCGCTCCTTGGCCGGATGGGCGTAGGGGGACGCTGGTTCGGGATAGCCGGTGGCGTCGAGCATGGCGGCGCTGTCGCGCACCGTGCGGCTGACCACGTGGTCGACCGAGAAGCCGATGGCGCGGTCATAATCCTCGCCGCCGTTGGGGTTGCGGTCGCGGGTGGTCTTCATGCCGACCAGGCCGCAGCAGGCGGCGGGGATGCGGATGCTGCCGAGGCCGTCGCTGGCGTGGGCCAGGGGCACCATGCCGCTGGCGGTGGCGCTGGCCGCGCCGCCGGAGGAGCCGCCGCTGATCCGGGTCGGGTCCCAGGGGTTGGAGCAGGGCCCGAGGCGGCGGCTGGTGGTGACGCCGGGAATGCCGAACTCGGGGGTGTTGGTCTTGCCAACCAGCACCACGCCGGCGGCGCGGTAGCGTCTGACCAGCTCGCTGTCGTCCTCGTCGGCGGCGACCTGGGCGAACATCGAGCCGGAGGTGCGGGGCCAGCCCTTCACCTGGGCGCCAAGGTCCTTGATCAGGAAGGGCACGCCCTTGAACGGGCCGTCGGGCAGGTCGCCGGCCGCGACCTTGCGGGCCTCGTCGTATTCCTTGTGGACGACGGCGTTGAGGACGCCGTTGTGGGCCTCGATCCGTTCTATGGCGGCCTCGAGGATTTCCCCCGGCGAGGCCTTCTTGGCCTTCACCAGGGCCGCCAGCCCCAGCCCGTCATGCTCGGCATAGTCCGCGAAGGCCATGTCTCTCTCCCGTTGTGTTCTGATTTTTCCTGAGCTTGTCAGCGCGCGGCGAGGAAGGCCAGCTTCTCGACGGGGCCGAGCGAGCCGGCGTCGCGCTTGAGGTCTGCGAAGGCGGCCTCGGCGGCGTTCAGGGCGGCGTCGATGTCGGCCTGCGTCATCGCCGCGCAGAGGAACATGTTGTGCCAGGGGTGGACGTAGACGCCGCGGGCCAGCATGGCGCTGGACCAGGCGAAGCCGAGGCGCAGGTCGGGGTCGTCGTCGAACAGGAACAGCGGCATGGTCTCCGGCCCTGTCTGGCGCAGGCCGAAGCCGGCGGCGGCGGCGCGGTCGTGGAGACCGGTGCGCAGCCGCATCCCCAGGCCTTGAAGGCGTTCGAGATAGTCGGTCTCGCGCACCAGGCGCAGGGTCTCCAGGCCCGCCGCCATGGCCGCGCCGGCGTACCAGAAGCTGCCGGTGACATAGATGGAGGCGGCGGCCTTGCGGGCCTTGTCATTGCCGAGCAGGGCCGAGATCGGATGGCCGTTGGCGATGCATTTGCCCCAGGTGGAGAGATCCGGCTGCACGCCGAGCACCGACCAGCTGCAGTCGCGGGCCACCCGCAGGCCGGCGCGGACATCATCGACGACCAGAAGGGCGCCGTGCTGGTCCGCCAGCTCCCGGGCCCGGCGGGCGTAGGCCGGGTCCGGCGGCGCCTGGTCGATGAAGGCGTCATGCCGGAAGGGGGCGGCGAAGATGGCGGCCAGGTCGTCGCCGGCCTGCGCGACGGCGGCCTCCAGGCTGGCGATGTCGTTGTAGGCGCAGAAATGCTGGTGGGCCCTGTCGCTGGGGACCACGCCGCCGGGCCTGGGCGTGCACCAGGGAGCGGCGCCGTGATAGGCGCCCTTGGCCAGAACCAGAGCCTTGCGGCCGGTGTGGGCGCGGGCGGTCATCATGGCCATGGTGGTGGCGTCGGTGCCGTTCTTGCAGAACATCGCCCAGTCGGCGTGGGTGACCATGGCGGTCATGGCCTCGGCCAGCTCGACCATCAAGGCAGTCGGGCCGGTCAGGGCGTCGCCGATTTCCAGCTGGCGCACATAGGCGGCGTTGATCTGCGGCTGGCCATAGCCAAACAGGTTGGGCCCGTAGGCGCACATCAGGTCGAGGTAGCGGCGGCCGTCGGCGTCGGTCAGGTGGGCGCCGTCGCCGCCGCTGAAGAACTGCGGGTAGTCGTCGGGCAGCAGGCCGACCGACTGGTGGCCGTACATGCCGCCGGGGATCACCGCCTCGGCCCGCGCCCGCAGGCTCTTGTCCACCAGCCCGCTCATCGTCTCGCTCCCTCGTTTCGCGGAACGATACGCGACCTGCGGCCGGCGACAACTCACATCAGGCCGCGCGCCTGCTCGACCACGGCCAGGAACAGCTCGACCTGGGCGCGCAGGTTGTCGCGATGGATGCCGCCGTCGAAGACCACGTAGCGGCTGAGGGTCAGCACTTTCGGCTCGTCGGCCCGCACCTGCACGGCGGCGAAGTCCAGCCGTTTCAGCGCCTCCTGGGCCTTGGCGGGCGTGTCATAGGTGACGAAGGCCATCAGGGTCGCGCCCCGGCAGCGGGCGCTCTCGCAGGCCGCGCCCTGGATGACGAACGCCGTCCCGGCGGCCGAGCGCACGGCCAGCACCGGGTCGCCATTGTCCAGGATGGCGTCCTGGGTGACGGTCAGTCCCATGCCCTGGGCCAGGGTCTTCATCTGGGCCGGCGTCCAGACGCCGAGCAGTGGAGCAGGCGCCGGCCCGGCCGCCATCGCCGGCCCGGCGACCAGCAGGCCGATCAAAACTACCCCCGCCAACCTCATTCCGGATGGCGCTTCAGCCAGGTCGCCGCGTAACCGCAGATCGGCACAATCTCCTCGCCCCTGTCCCTGGCGTCCGCCCGGACGCCGCGCATCAGCCGGTCGCTGGTTCCCTGGCCGCGCAGGGGCACGGGGGAGAAGACATAGTCGATGTACAGCCGGCCGTTCTCGCGACGATAGTCGGCGTAGGCGGTCTGGCCCTGCTCGATCAGTTCGTAGCGGCCGGCGGCGGGGTTGTCGGTGACGTTGGTCATGGTGACGAATATAGCGCCTCGCGCGGCCGTCCGATCCCCGTTATCGTCATCCAAAATCACCTCTCGGGGAATATATCATGCGCGCAGCTCTCGCCGGTGTTTCGCTGATCGGCCTTCTGGCCCTGACCGCCTGTGACAAGGGGGCCGACAAGGCCGATGTGGCGGGCGACGATTCCAAACCCGCGGTGGCCCAGGCCAAGGCGCCCGAGGGGCCGCCCAAGCAGACCTCCGGCCAGTGGGAATACAAGAACACCATCGCCGGCCAGCAGATGACGATGAAGACCTGCGTCGACGCCAAGTCGCAGGAGGCGGTCTCCTGGGTCAACCCGGGCGCGGTGAGCGAGGACTGCAGCAAGCGCGAGTACAGCAAGCAGCCGGACGGGACCTGGACCTTCTACACCGTCTGCCGCACCGCCATGGGCGGCGAGACCACCACATCCGGCGCCGCCAACGGTGATTTCGCGCGCAACTTCACCGTCCTGGTCACCGTCAAGACCGAGGGCGCGACCGAGGCCAAGGCCAACGGCGTCATCGACATGAAGATCGACGCCTCCTACGTCGGGCCATGCCCGGCCGGCCAGCGCGGCGGCGACGTGGTGCTGCCCGGCGGCCAGATCCGCAACATCATCGACGAAGCCCAGAAGGCCCCCTAGGTCAGACCAGCTCGACGGCCATGGCGGTGGCTTCGCCCCCGCCGATGCACAGACTGGCCACGCCCTTCTTGCCGCCCCGCGCCTGCAGCGCGGCCAGCAGGGTGGCCAGGATGCGGGCCCCGGACGCGCCGATGGGGTGGCCAAGCGCCGTGGCGCCGCCGTTGACGTTCAGCCGGTCGCGCGGGATGCCCAGCTCGCGCTGGGCGATCATGGCGACGACGGCGAAGGCCTCGTTGACCTCGAACAGATCGACGTCCTCGACGCTCCAACCGGCCTTTTTCAGCACCTTGCGCATGGCCGGCACCGGGGCCGTGGTGAACAGGCCGGGCTCGTGGGCGTGGGCGGCATGGGCGACGATGCGGGCGACGATCGGCATGCCCAGCTTTTCGGCCACCGACTGGCGGGTCAGCACCAGGGCGGCGGCGCCGTCGCTGATCGAGCTGGCATTGGCGGCGGTGATGGCGCCATCGGCGGCGAAGGCGGGCTTCAGGGTCGGAATCTTCGAGGCGTCGCCCTTCGGCGGCTGCTCGTCCTGGTTGACCGTTTCGACGCCCTTGCGGGTTTTGACCTCGACCGGGACGATCTCGGCCTCGAAGGCGCCGCTCTCGATGGCCTGCTGGGCCCGGGTCAGGCTTTCGATGGCGTAGGCGTCCATGTCCTCGCGGGTGAACTGGTAGCTGCGGGCCGACTCCTCGGCGAAGGCGCCCATCAGCTTGCCCGGGGTGTAGGCGTCCTCGAGGCCGTCGAGGTACATGCTGTCCTTGATCGTATCGTGGCCGATACGGGCCCCGGCGCGATGCTTGGTCAGCAGGTAGGGGGCGCCCGACATGCTCTCCATGCCGCCGGCGACGATGATGTCGGCGCTGCCGGCCGCCAGGGCGTCATGGGCCATGATGGCGGCCTGCATGCCGCTGCCGCACATCTTGTTGACGGTGGTGGCTTCGACGCCCAGCGACAGGCCGCCGCCCAGACCCGCCTGACGAGCCGGGGCCTGGCCGAGGCCGGCCGGCAGCACGCAGCCCATAATGATCTGCTCGACCAGGTCGCCGCTGATGCCGGCCCGCTCCAGGGCCGCCTTGACGGCGACCGCGCCCAGATCGGTGGCCTTCACACTCGAAAGCGCACCCTGGAAGCCGCCCATCGGCGTGCGGGCGAAGGAGGCGATGACGACAGGATCGGATGACATGAGCGTATCCTTAGAATTCAGGCGAGGTTCAGGGGCGGGCTGTCACATGATGCATCAAGAGGCCCTCGGCAAGTGCGCCGGGAGCCGAGTGGCCAGGCTGCACGTTCAGTCTGGTCCCCTGCACAGGAGTTATAAGATGCTCAGGCCCGTTCTGCTGCTGTCCGCCGCCCTCTCGGCCCTGACTCTGGCCGCCTGCAACCAGCAACCGGCCCAAAAGGCCGATGTCCCCAAGACCGAAGGCGTGGTCGTCGCCGAGGCCGATGACGTCGCCCCGACGGTCGAGGACCTGCCGGCCGCCGCGCCCGCCGCCCTGGCCCCGGCCGCCGCCCCGGCGGTCAAGCGCGACTACTGGTCGGACGTCCAGCAGGTCGATCGCGACTACGGCGACGACGCCCCCGACTACGCCTACGACTACGGCGACGCCGAACCCGCCTACTGGGAAGAGGAAGACGGTAGCTACCGCTACCTCGAACGCCTGCAGGGCGGCGGCGAGCGCTGGTACTATTACCGCCAGGGCGACGACTCCCCCTACTTCGTCCGCGATCCCGATTATGGCTACGCCTACGACGGCGGCCAGCTGGTCGTGCTCTACGACTCGGGCGGTCGCCGCCTGGACCGTGATGCCGCCTACGGCCGCCGCGACTATGCCGGCCGCTATCTGGCCCGGGCCCGTGACCTGAGGCGCGCCCAGACCCAGGCCAAGCGAAAACAGGTCGCCGCCGCCGACTGGCGCCGCCGCGAGCAACAGGCCGAGGCCGCCCGCCGCGAGGCTCAGGCGCGCCAGGACCGCATCGATGACCGCCGGGACGATCGCCGCGACGATCGTCGCGATGATCGCCGTGACCGGATTGAGGACCGCCAGAACGGCGGCGCCCCGCCGCCGGTGATCGTGCCGCCGCGCCCCGATGATCGTGGCGACCGTGGTGACAGAGGCGACCGCGGTGACCGTGGTGACCGTGGTGACCGTGGTGACCGTGGCGGCAGGGGCGATCGGACGCCGCCGGCCGTGACGCCGCCGGTTGTCACTCCGCCCACGCCCAGGCCGCCCACGCCCAAACCGCCCGTCGCCAAGCCTGCGGTCGATCCCCGCGTCGCCGCCGAGGCCCGCAACGCCGAGGCGCGCAAGGCGGCCGAAGCCCGCAATGCGGCGACCCGCCAGGCCGCCGTCGCCAAACAGGCGGAAGCCAAGGCCCAGCGCGAAGCAGCGGCCGCCGCCCAAGGCAAGCAGGCCGCCGAGGCGCGCAACCTCGAGGCCCGCAAGGCGGCCGAAGCCCGCAACGCGGCGACGCGCCAGGCCGCCGTCGCCAAGCAGGCCGAAGCCAAGGCCCAGCGTGACGCGGCGGCCGCCGCCCAAAGCAAGCAGACCGCCGAGGCTCGCAATGCCGAGGCGCGTAAGGCCGCCGAAGCCCGCAACGCGGCCACCCGCCAGGCGGCGGTCGCCAAGCAGGCCGAGGCCAAGGCCCAGCGTGACGCCGCCCAGGCCGAAGCCAGGGCCAAGGCCGCCGAGCAGAAGGCCGCCGCCGGCAAGGCCGCGCGCGACCAGAAGGCGGTCCCCAAGACCGAGGATCGGCCGGGCGCGGCCCAGCAGTAACCGGCCATAAGCCCACGCCGGCGGACGTCGGCGTGGGCGAACGGGCAAGCGGAGGCAGTTCTCAAAAGAAACCCCCTTGTCTTCCGCCCCCGGAAGGCACAATTTGACGGTCATGGGCCGAACCGCCGATTATTCCCGTCAAAGCTGCCCCATCGCGGCCACCCTCGAGGTTGTCGGCGATCCGTGGACCCTGCTGATCCTGCGCGACGCCTTCAACGGCGTGCGGCGCTTCGAGCAGTGGCAGGAGCGGCTGGGTGTCGCGCGCAACGTGCTGGCCTCCCGCCTCAAGGTCCTGGTCGCCCACGGGGTGCTGGAGCCCCGGCAGTATTCCGAGCGGCCGCCGCGCCAGGAGTATCTGCTGACCGCCAAGGGTCGCGACCTGCGGCCCGTTCTGCTGACCCTCTACGACTGGGGCGAACGGCATGTGTACGGCGAGGGCCGCGGCCCCAACCACATGACCCACAACGGCCATGCCTTCCGGCCCAAGCTGGTCTGCGCCACCTGTGACGAGGTGGTCGGGGACCGGGAACTGAGCCGCGTCGATCAACCCTCGGAGCATCCGACGGTCGGCGAAGCCCTGGCCCGGGCGGTCGCCTGAACCGCCGTCTGACAGCCTTGATCCCGGCCGTGCTCGCGGCCTGTCTGTTCAGTTCTCCCGCCCTGTCCGCCGACTGCTGGTTCGAGAACGGCGCCGTGGTGGCTCCCGCCAGCGTGGCCGGCATCGCCGGCGACTACCTGATCGACCCCAGCGCGCCCAACACCCTGATCCACGAGACCCGCGCCCAGACCGAGGGCATCGCCGTCACCGAGCTGACCGCGCCGGTCCGCGTCGCCGGCCTGACTCTCAAGTCCCTGCCGGTCAGGGTTGTCGATCTCGATTTTCGGGCTCCGGGTTTCGACACCCCCATCGCCGGCGTCATCGGGGCCGACGCCCTGGCCGGCCAGGTGGTCGATCTCGACTTCGCCCCCTGCCGGGTGCGCATCCATGGCGCCAGCGGCCGTCGGGCGCGGGGCCGGGCCATCCCGCTGACCCTGATCGGCGGCGTGCCGACCCTGCGGGCCGCCGTCTCCGATGACGATCAGGCGCTCGCCGGCCAGTTCGCGGTCGACTGGAGTTCGGCCGGCAAGGTCCGGCTCAGCGACAGGATCGCCCGCTTCCAGCCGGCGCGGGAGGGCTACGATCCCCTGGCCCGCAACGACGCGCGTGGCCGCCTGCGGGCCTTTTCGTTTCTCGGCGAGCTCAGCGAGGAGGCGCCCTCCGGCCTGATCGCCGGACTCGATCCGTCGGTCGCGGGCTCGGTCGGCACCGACGTCTGGTCGCGCTGGACGCTGCGTCTGGACATGGCCCGCCGGGTGCTGATCCTGTCAGCCCACTAGGCGGCGCTGGCTTCGCCCGAGGCTTCGCTTTCGATGCCGTCGGCCGCCCAGGCCAGGGCCTCGTACAGCGCCATGGCCTGGATCGGCTTGGAGACATGGGTGTCCATCCCCGCCGCCAGATACTGGCTGACGTGGTGGGCCATGGCGTTGGCGGTCAGGGCGATGATCGGCGTGCGGCGGCGGCCGGTCAGACCTTCAGCCTCGCGGATGGCGCGGGTGGCGGCGACGCCGTCGAGCACGGGCATCTGCACATCCATCAGGATGACGTCCCACTCGGCGCCCTCCCAGGCATCGACGGCGGCCTGGCCGTCATCGACGATGGTCGGCGAAATCCCGACCTGGGCGAGCAGGGTGGTCAGGACGATCTGGTTGACCTTGTTGTCCTCGGCGGCCAGCACGCGGAGGGTGAACGGCGCGGCGTCGGCATCGCCGGTCGCCTCTTCGGTGGTGCTGTCCTCGTCGCCCAGCCGTTCGATCGGCAGGCGCAGAGTGAAGGTCGAGCCGACGCCGGTGAAGCTGGTGACGGCGATCTCGCCGCCCATCAGCTGGGCCAGCTCATGGCAGATGGACAGGCCCAGGCCGGTGCCGCCGAACCGGCGGGTGGTCGAGCTGTCCAGCTGGTCGAACTTGCCGAACAGCTTGCCGAGATTTTCCTGTGAAATGCCGACGCCGGTGTCGGTGACGCGGATTTCCAGCCGGCCGTCATCGTAGCCGGCCTCGATCCGCACCTGGCCGTCCTCGGTGAACTTCACGGCGTTGGAAACGAGGTTGTAGAGGATCTGACGCACCCGGGTCGGATCGCCCAGGTAGCAGCCCGCCGCCGGTCCCAGCTCCATCGTCAGCGTGACGCCCTTGCGGCGCGCCAGGTCGGCGAAGGCAGAGTAGGCGGCGCCGGCGACGCTGCTCAGCTGGAAGGGGAGCTGTTCGATCTCCAGCTTGCCGGCCTCGATCTTCGAGAGGTCGAGCACGTCGTTGAGGATGACCAGCAGAGCTTCTCCGGACTGCTGGATGATGCCGAGCCGCTCGCGCTGGACGCTGTCGAGGTCATCGGAGGCCATGGCCTGGGCCATGCCCAGCACGCCGTTCAGGGGCGTGCGTATCTCATGGCTCATCGTCGCCAGGAAGGCGCTCTTGGCGGTGCTGGCGGCGTCGGCCTGGCTACGGGCGGCCTTAAGGCGGCGGCCGCCGCGGAACAGCAGGAGGGCGGCGATCGTGGCGCCGAGGGTCAGCAGGACGCCGAGCGCGATCACCCAGCCCTGGGCGCGGACGGCGGCCTTGGTCAGTTCGGTCTGCTTGCGGGCGCTGGTCAGCTGGGTCTCGAGCGAGCCGGTGATCTGGCGCACCCCGCCGTAGATGTCCTGCGAGGTCTGGAAGCGCTGGTCCCGTTCGTACTTGCGGAACAGCTCGAAGGCGGCGGCCCCGTCGCCCCTGGCCAGCAGCAGTTCGGCCTCGATCTGCGGCAGGCGCTTGAACGCCGCCTGGTCGAAGCGCTTTGAGGCCTCGAGGGCGCGCAAGGTTTCCAGGTCCCTGGCCGCCGTTGTCGCCTTGCCGGTCCGGGCGCTGGCGATGGCGCGCATGGGCAGCAGGCGCGGCGCCAGAAGGCCGGTGTCCTCGATCGGCTGGCTCAGGCCGCCCGTGCATTGCAGCACCTGCGCCGGGCCGGCGAAGGCCTCGGCGTACATGCCGCACAGATAGGCGTCCCAGGCCCGGAGGTTCTCGAGGCCGGATTTGACGGTGAGTTCGTGGTGCACGGCGACCAGCTTGCGAGCCTGGACCTCGTCGCCGAGGCGGATGGCCAGGTCGCCGAGATTGTAGACGGCGTCGAAGTCGGGCCGGGGCCATCCGGCGTCGGCGAACTCGAACTGCGAGCGCTGGAAGGCGCGGGCGCTGCCGTCGAGATCGTTCAGCCCCATCAGGGCGATGCCGATGGTTTCCCAGATTTCCGATTCGGCCGCCTTGGCGTCGCTGTCCTTCTGGTCGATCAGCAGTTCGGCTTCATAGAGCAGTTTCAGGGCCGCGCCGGTCTGCTGGCGGTTGATCAGCACGGTGGCCCAGAGGGTCTGGGCGTGGGCACGGACGTACCAGTCGTCACTGGCCGTCTGGCGCGACTGCAGGTCGGCGACGGCGGAGGGGTCGCCCTGGCTCATGCGGCCGGCGACCCGGTTGAGGTCGGCAATGGTCAGGTAGCGGTCGTCGCCCAGGACCCTGGCCTGGTCGGCCATGGCGTCGTTGTAGCGGTTGAAGAGCTCGAACTCCGACTGGTTGCGAAACACCGTGGCCACGTAGTTGAGGCGCCGCAGGGCCTCGCGATCCTTGCCCAGCAGGGCGGTGTCGCCGAACCGGCGCAGGTCGGCGAAACTCGACGAGACGGCCCGGCCTTCGATGGCCGAAGCCAGCTGGGCGGGGGTCATGGCCTGGCGGGCGAGGACGGGGGTCCCGGCCGCCAGCAGCAACGCAACTATTCCGCAGACGATGGCCCGCATGGGTTTCCTCAGAATCGGCTTCCCTAATGGCAGGCAAGGGATTGAGATTCCGTGAGCCTTCAGCCGGTCGCGGCGACAGTTGACCCGAATTGAGGCGAGCCTGGCGCCAGCTTTGCCCGGTCATGGGCGTCAGCCGATCTCGAAGGCGAAGCGCGGCGCCCGGGTCGAGAACGGCAGCCGGGCCCCCTCCGGCATCAGATAGGCATGCTCGCGGGACAGGCTGAGAGTGTCGCAGCCGCCGTCGGTGATGATCAGGATCGGCGCGTCCTTGGGAAACCGGACGTCCTGCAGCAGGCGGGCGATGGCGGGCTGCAACACGGTGCCGCCGCGCCCCCGCACCTCGACCGATCCCAGAAGCGATTCGGGCGCGACATAGCCCATGTCGTGGACGCCGGCGTCGCATTGCAGCACCCGGACCAGGGGCACCTCGCGGCTCATCGCATAGCTGGCGATCGCCCCCAAGGCACGGCCAAGCAAGGCCGGCGGCATCGACCCGGAGGTGTCCAGCACCACACCGAACGTGCGCGCCGCCAGCCGCTCCTCCGGTCGCACCCAGACCGGGCGCGGAATATCGGGCGTCGAGGCCTGCCGACGGCTGGCGCGGGCGAAACTGCGGCGGGCTTCGATCGGCGGGAAGAAGGCATCCATCCACTGGCCGAGCTGGACATCCCAGGGGATGGGCTTCTGCTGGATAGAGCGGATCTCCTCGATCAGGTCGCCGGGCAGCAGGCCGCGCCCGGTCGCCGCCAGTTGCAGGTCCAGTCCCTCGGCCAACGCCCGGCGGTAGAAGGCGTCGAGGTCCGTGCCGGGGCCGCTCCACCAGGCCGGCGGCCGGTCGTCCAGAACATCGACCTTGCCGACGCCGCGCAGCGTGCGGCCCTTGTTCAGACGTCGCATCAGCCGCAGGTCGCCGGTGATCCGGTCGTAGATGGCCTCGGCCGACTCCTTCTCGAACCCGAGTTCGGGGTCCAGCAACAGGTCGTCGGTCGGCATTTCGCCGATCTGCATCTCGACCAGCCAGCCGTTGATCACATAGTCGCAGGCGACGTTCCACAGATAGGGATTGCGACCCTGCCGACGGGCCTCGTGGCGCAGGCCTACGTGAAGTAGCTCATGGGCGATGACGAACTGCATGGCCGGATAGGTCCAGGCAAAGCGCGGATTGATATAGACCCGCTGCTGCTCGCTGCTGACGGCGGCGATGGCGATGTCGTGCAGCGCGCAGAGGTCGGCGTCCTCGACGATGTCGAAGGTGGCCGCCAAAGCGCCCAGCAGCGGATAGCTGGCGATGAACCAGGCCTTGGCCCGCTGGGCCAGAGAGTTGGGATCGCGCTTGTCGCCAGGCGATGTCCGCGCCGCATCGCCTGCCTGGGCGATGGCCTTGACGACACTGGCCCGGATGGCCGCGGCCAGGCTTTCCTGCCGCTCACGGCGCACTTTGGCGCTGAGCGGCGGCAGGCCGCTGACAGCCGTGAAGCTTGGAGCGTCCACGGCCAGACCGGCTCCGCCATAGGCCTTCAGCATCGCCGGCCCACCGTCACGCAGGGCGGCGGCCACCGACTCGACGTCCCGGCCCAGCGACGGCAGGTCGGCCGGCGCCAGGTCGTCCGGCCGCCGTCCAAGATCGAGAGTGCGCAGGAAGTCGGCGGCGACGAGCTCGCAGGCGATCTGCCAGGCCTCGTCGGTGCGCTCGGGGTCGGCGTGGCACAGGTAGTAGTGCAGCATCGCCTGGCCCAGAACATTGGCCCACTCCTGGGGCGAGGCGCGTTTCCATGGATTGAGCTGGATGGCGGTGTCGAACCGGTCGGTGGAGCGGGGCCGCACGGTGCTGTGCAGCCGGGCATAGCCGCGCGGGGTGAACGGTGCGCCGCCCAGGTCGGGCCGCCAGTAGGAACTGGGCTCGAGCTCGCCAAACAGCGGGTGGCGGGCCAGCAGGGTGTGGCCCTCGGCGATCGCCTTCAGGTTTTCCTTCGGCGGCTGCTTGGCGCCCCGGGCCATGGATCAGGACCGCTGGGCCGCCAGGCGCGGCAGGGCGCGGGCCAGGTCGATGGTGTACCAGGCGGGCAGCGTAGCGCCGCTCTCTGCCTCGGTGACCAGCAACTGGGCGAGTTCCGTGGAGATGCGCGACAGGCTGACGATCAACTCCTTGGCCCGGGCCGCCAACTGGCGGGTCTCGCGGCCCATCTTGGTCTCGTCCTCGGGCAGTTCCTTGATCAGCCGGTCGCGCAATTGCTGGACCAGGAAGTAGAGGATATCCCGTTCGTCCGGCTTCTCGGGCCAGCCGCGGTCTCCCTTGAGAATGGCCGACAGATCGTGCTCGCGCTCACGCAGCTTGGCGAAAGCCGTGAACTGCCGCGCATGGGCGGGCGTCAGCAGGCCGGAGGCCAGGGTGTTGATCTCATCGAGGGTGACGGCGGGGCCATAGGCGTCCAGCGCGGCGCCGAGCATGGTCCAGGCGCGCGGGGTCGAGAAAGGCTCCTCATGCTTGGGCGGCTTGGACCACAGGTGGTCGGACCGCTGGGAGACGTAGGACACCACCAGCTCATTCAGCGCGCCGCGGTTCGCCCACTCCAGCCAGTCGCGCGCCGATGCCCGCAACTGAACATGGACCAGCCTGTTGATCAGGGCCGACGACAGCGGCCGGGTAATGGCGGCGTCCTCGGCCCGGTTGCCCGCTCCGATGACGATCGTGCCCCTGGGCAGTTCGAATTCGCCGATGCGTCGGTCGAGGACCAGGGAATAGAAGGCCTTCTGGACCTCCTGCGAGCAGGCGTTGAGCTCGTCCAGGAACAGGCAGTAGGGCTCGTCGCGCGCGATCATGGTCGGCGGGCAGAACCGCGACTTGCCATCGACGATCTGCGGCACGCCGATGATGTCCTCAGGCGCGAGTTGCGAACCCAGCAGGGATACGCAGGGCAGCCCGACGGACTCGGCGAACTCCCGCACCAGGGCCGACTTGCCGATGCCGGGCGGGCCCCAGATGAAGACCGGAAGGACGGGCGCGACGTTCAGCAGGAAGGGCGTCAGCGTTGCCGGGGTCAGGGTCTGGGCGGATTCCACAGCGCACTCGCAGAACGGATGCGCATCGCGCAATCAGAGTTGAAACCGTTTTCTAGCAGCGCCGGGCGCGGGGCGCACGCGGGCAAAAGAAAAAGGGCCCGGATCGCTCCGGGCCCTTCGTCATTCGGTTGGCCGAGAAGCCTTAGTGGCTCTCGTTCCTCCAGACCTTGCGGTAGCTGGCGTAGAGCAGGCCGCTGAACAGGACCAGGTAGATCAGCACGGCCAGGCCCATCTGCTTGCGCTCTTCCAGCTTGGGCTCGGCGGCCCACATCAGGAAGGCGGCCACGTCGACGGCCTGTTGGTGGGCGGTCGACTTGGTGCCGTCGTCGAAGGTCACCTTGCCATCGGCCAGCTGCGGGGGCATGGCAACGAAGCCGCCGGGAGGGGCGTGGTGCTTGTCGCCGGTCCAGCCGGCCGAGACGTCGCCGGGGAAGTAGACGTTGTAGTGCTGGCCGGTCGGGACGGTCAGGCCCTTGGGCGGGGCCTCGAAGCCGGTCAGGAAGGCGGCGAGGTACTCGGGACCGCCTTCGCGGGCCTTGGCGATCACCGACAGGTCCGGCGGCAGGGCGCCGCCGTTGCCGGCGCGGGCCGCGTAGTCGTTCTTGTAGGGCTTCGGGAAGCGGTCGGCCGGGACGGCGGGACGGGTGATGTCGTCGCCGGTCTCGGTGTCGATGTCCGGCACCTGGATGTCGGTGGCCAGCGCCTTGACGACCGGGTTGTCGTTCGGGTTGCCGTACTTCTTGTCATAGAAGGGGCCGCCCTTGTCGCCGAGGTTGCGGAACGACAGCAGCTTCATCGAGTGGCAGGCCGAGCAGACCTCGCGGTAGACCTTGTAGCCGCGTTGCAGCTGGGCCTGGTCGAATTTCCCGAAGGGACCTTCGAAGCTGTAGGCGATGTCGGCGTGTTCCTTGGCCTTGCCGGACGCCAGGGCGGGCGAAGCCGCCACCAGCGTCGTCAGGGCCGCCGCGATCAGGGTGAGTTTGCGCAGCATCTGAGGCTCAGCCCTTCTTTTCGGCGTCGGCCGTGGCGCCCGCGGGCGTCGTGGCGGGGTGGGACAACGCCGGCGAGGCGATGGTTTCCGGGGTCGGCAGCGGGGTCTCGATGAGGCCCAGCAGCGGCATGATGACCAGGAAGTAGGCGAAGTAGTAGAGGGTCGCGAGACGCGAGAGCCAGACCCAGCTGTTGAGATCGCTCTCGAGGATCTTGATGGTCTCGAGGCCCGGGATGACCTGGTCGTCCGGCAGCTTGGCGCCGCAGAAGCCGAGGATCACGCAGACCACCACCAGGATGAGGAAGTAGAGCTTGGCCATCGGGCGGTAGCGCATGGAGCGCACCTTGGAGGTGTCGAGCCAGGGCAGGGCGAACAGCACGCCGATGGCGCCGAACATGGCCACCACGCCCATCACCTTGTCCGGCACGGCGCGCAGGATGGCGTAGAAGGGCAGGAAGTACCACTCGGGCACGATGTGCGCCGGGGTCACCAGCGGGTTGGCCTCGATGTAGTTGTCGGCGTGGCCAAGCGCGTTGGGCATGTAGAACACGAAGATCGCGAAGAGGATGAGGAACAGGCTCATCGCGAAGCCGTCCTTCACCGTCGCGTACGGGGTGAAGGGCAGGGTGTCGTGCTTCGACTTGGGGTCGATGCCGGTCGGGTTGTTCTGGCCGACCACATGCAGGGCCCAGATGTGCAGGATCACCACGCCGGCGATCATGAAGGGCAGCAGGTAGTGCAGCGAGAAGAAGCGGTTCAGCGTGGCGTTGTCGACGGCGAAGCCACCTTGCAGCCAGGTCAGGACCGGGCCGCCGATCACCGGGATGGCCCCGATGATGTTGGTGATCACGACCGCGCCGTGGAAGCTCATCTGACCCCAGGGCAGGACGTAGCCCATGAAGGCGGTGGCCATCATCAGGAGGTAGATGACGCAGCCGAGGATCCAGAGGATCTCACGCGGCGGCTTGTAGCTCCCGTAGTACAGCCCGCGGAACATGTGCAGGTAGACCGCGATGAAGAACATCGAGGCCCCGTTGGCGTGGGTGTAGCGCAGCAGCCAGCCATAGTTCACGTCGCGCATGATGTGCTCGACGGAGGCGAAGGCCCCGCTGGCGCTCGGCGTGTAGTGCATGGCCAGCACGATGCCGGTGACGATCTGGACCGCCAGGCAGAGGCTGAGGATGCCGCCGAAGGTCCACCAGTAGTTCAGGTTCCGCGGCGTCGGATAATCGACGAAGCTGTCCCAGACCAGGCGGGTGACGGGAAGGCGCTGGTCGAGCCAGCGGGTGATGCCGGATTTCGGCTCGTAAGTGGAATGTCCGCTCATCGTCAGCCGATCTTGACCTTGGTGTCGGAAAGGAAGGCGTAGTCCGGAACCACGAGGTTCTTGGGCGCGGGGCCCTTACGGATGCGGCCGGAGGTGTCGTAGGTCGAGCCGTGGCAGGGGCAGAACCAGCCGCCGTACTCGCCGCCGCCGACCGTCGGCACGCAGCCGAGGTGGGTGCAGCTGCCGACGAGGATCAGCCACTGGGCCTTGCCTTCCTTGTGGCGCTGGGCGTCGGCCTGCGGGTCCTTGAGAACCGCCGAGTCGTCGCGCACGGCGGCGTCGATCTGGGCCTGGGTGCGGTTGCGGATGAACAGGGGCTTGCCGCGCCAGTTGATCGTCACCTGCTGACCCTGCTCGACCTTGGTCAGGTCGTATTCGACGCTGGCCAGGGCGCGGGTGTCCGCCGAGGGGTTCATCTGGCTGACCAGCGGCCAGGCCACCGCGCCGACGGCGCCGGCGGCGCCGGCGATGGCGGCGATATGGATGAAGTCACGCCGGGACGGATCGTCCCCGGCTTCCGTGGAATGAACGGCGCTGTCGGCCACCTGCAGGTCACCCTTCGCAATCGCCGGCCCAAGGAGGGGGTCGGCCAGGAAAATTCCGGGCGATGCTGCAGCCTCCGCGAAGCGTACGGCAGGCGCACGCGATTCGACGGGCCGCCCCAGCAAGGTCCCGTGGCCGGATCGCTTAGAACCTACCCGGCCCTTTTTCAACCGGCCTTGGACCGAAAAGGACACACAGGGGCTCATGGACGCCCGCGCCGATGCGTATAAAAGGCCCCGCATGACCGACTCCGCCCTGCTCGAAACCCGCAAGTCCCGCGCCCAGGCCTGGTTCGAAGGCCTCCGCGACCGCATCCTGACGCGCTTCGAGGCCCTGGAAGACGCCGCGCCCGCGGACCTCTATCCGGGTCAGGCGGGCCGGTTCGAGCGCAAACCCTGGGTCCGCGCCGCCGGCGGCGGCGGGGTGATGTCGATGATGCACGGCCGCTTCTTCGAGAAGGTCGGGGTGCATACCTCCGTCGTCCACGGGACCTTCACCCCGGAAATGGCCAAGACCATGCCCGGCGCCGAGGAGGACCCGCGATTTTTCGCCACAGGCGTCTCGCTGATCGCCCATATGCACAGCCCGCGGGTGCCGGCGGTGCATATGAACACCCGCTTCATCTGCACCACCAGGGGCTGGTTCGGCGGCGGCGCCGACCTGACCCCCCTGCTCGGCTACCAGCGCCAGCAGGACTTCCCCGACGCCATCGCCTTCCACGCCGCCTTCAAGGAGGCCTGCGACCGCTTCGATCCGGAGTGGCACGTGAAATACAAGGCCTGGTGCGACGAGTATTTCTTCCTGCCGCATCGCAATGAGCCCCGCGGCATCGGCGGCATCTTCTACGACCACCACGACAGCGGCGACTGGGACCGCGACTTCGCCTTCACCCAGGCGGTGGGCGAGGCGTTCCTGGGGACCTATCCGGCCATCGCCGAGGGGCGGATGGCGGAGCCGTGGACGGCGGAGGAACGCGAGCAGCAGCTGGTGCAGCGCGGGCGGTATGTGGAGTTCAACCTGCTCTATGACCGGGGCACGATGTTCGGGCTGAAGACGGGCGGCAACATCGAGTCGATCCTCAGTTCGATGCCGCCGACGGTGAAATGGCCGTAAGGGCCGCTATCGAAGCGGCAGACCATTATACCGCCGGTCGTCCGGCCTACAAAAGAAGGCGACGTCTGTGGGGGCGGCGGGCGATACGCCAGGAGTCGTTGGCTTTCGCGTGGGCCCAGGCTTTGGGGATGTAGGCCGGGGCGTAGGTCAGTGTGTTGGTCGATGCGCAGGGTTTGTAGGTCGAAAGCGCGCCGGCGTGACCTACGCGTCCGCCTGGGCCTGCCGCGAGGGGCCGAAACGTCGATGAATATGTCTATACATATTCGTTAAGTATCTGACAGAAATGGCATTTTTCACCGGGGGGTCAGGCCGGACAAGCCGCGCCGGTGTCGATCCAGGCGCGGATGAGCTCGCCGAACTGCTTCTGATCGCCGGGGGCGGGCGCGCGACCCTTGCCGGGGTTCCAGCCCCAGCCGACCAGCTCGTCCTCGGCCATGTGGTGGTAGAGGGCTTCTAGGTCCTTGCCGCCGTTGCGCGAGGTGTCCTTGATCTGGCGGCAGATCTCGCCCGGGGTCTTGCCCTGCCAGGCCATGCTGGCGGGGGCCAGGGCCCATTTCGGATTGCCGGGGATCGACTGGATGTTGTCGCCGCCGGTCTGTTCGAAGTTCTTGACGCCGTGGCAGGTCGAGCAGCGCTGGCCGGCCGGGCCGTGGCCGTCGAGGGCGCCGGTCATCGGCGGGCTGTGCACCTTCATGGCCGCGCCCTGGCGGGGAATGTTGTCGACCGGGTGGCAGTTCATGCAGCGGGGATGGGTGATGACCTTGGTCGCCTCGGCGTAGAGGGCCAGGGAGCGGGCATTGCGGTCGCCGATGCCGCTGAAGTTGGCCGCCGGCTTCAGGGCGCCCTGTTTGGCCAGCGCTTCTTCCCAGGCGGGCAGCGGCCGCGCGGGCTCGGCCCGGGCCGGCTTCTGGCCGGAGAGGACAATGGCGGCGAAGGTGGCCAGGCAGATGAAGAAGAAGGCGCGCATCCCCGCAGAACGGCGCGCGCCGAACTTGGTTACCCGCCTAGTAGCACATCCCCTGGGCCACGGCTTTCAGCCGCTCCACGGCCGCCAGCTTGTCGTCCATGAAGTCCTGGTCGATCCACCACTCCTCGACCTCGCGCATCACCTCGCCGACCAGCGGGCCCTTGGGCACGCCGGCGGCCAGCACCTCCTCGCCGGTCAGCGGGAAAGCCGGCGGGGTCCAGGTCTCGGCCAGGGCCAGCAAGCCGCGCCACTGCGAAGTGGTCGAGGGCCGGGTCGAGGCGGCCCAGGCCAGCTTGATGCGGTCGGAGAAGGCGCGCATGCCGATCCGGTAGACCGTGCGGCGGGCCTCGCGCGGGCTCATCCAGGAGACGATGCGCGGCTCCTTGCCAGCGGCCTCGATCAGCCGGTCCTTCAGGGCGTTGGACAGGCGCAGGCGTTCGGCCGTGTCCCGCGCCACCACCGCGTCGTCGGGCAGCAGGGCGGCCAGGCGGAGCTCGGCGTCGGTCTCGAACAGCTGCTCGGTCTGGATGCCGACCAGGGCCTCGAAGCGGGTCAGCGCCTTGACCTGCGGCAGCACCGAGGAGAGCACGCTGGTCGCCGCCATCAGCCGCAGGGCCGCGCGAGGGTCCTCCGCCGCCAGCAGCTTGAGCAGTTCCTTCTGGGTCCGCTCGGCGGCCCGGCCCGACAGCATGCCTTTCAGCGCCTTGCAGGCGGTCAGGGCCGCCTGGTCGGGGTCGCCCTTGCCGTACCAGGCGTGGAAGCGGAACCAGCGCAGGATGCGCAGGTAGTCCTCGCGGATGCGGGTCATCGGATCACCGACGAAGACGATGCGGCCGGCCAGGCAGTCGGCGATCCCCTCGCCGGTCGGATCGAACAGCCGGCCGTCGGCGTCCGCGTAGAGGGCGTTGAGGCGGAAGTCGCGGCGCTCGGCGTCCTCGGCCCAGCTCTTGGTGAAGGAGACCACGGCGCGGCGGCCGTCGGTGGAGACGTCCTTGCGCAGGGTGGTGATCTCGTAGGGCCGGCCCTGGCTGACGGCGGTGACGGTGCCGTGGTCGACGCCGGTCGGCACGGCCTTCAGGCCCGCCTGCTCCAGCGCCTCGGTGACCTGGTCGGGGGTCAGGGTGGTGGCGATATCGACGTCGTCGATGTCGGTTTTCAGCAGGGTGTTGCGCACGCAGCCGCCGACGAAGCGGGCGCAGCCGGCGAAGCCCTTGGCCTCGAGCGCCTCGATCACCGCCACGGTGGCGGGCAGGGTCATCCAGGCGGGCTGGCCGATGCTGTCGGGGAGGTTGGACATGGGGGAATGGAATAGACGGCGTGTTGCAAACTGCAAAGGCGTGACGCGTTGCATCGCGGTGTTTCTGCGTGCGTCAGGCCTTACCAGGCCAGAAGTTTCAATCCGGGTATGTCGCGGAAGTCGTCCGGGTTGAGGGTGACCAGGGTGGCGTCCTCGATCAGTGCTTGGGCGGCGATCATCCGGTCCGCCATCTTGCGGCGCGAAAATCCGCAGGTCTCGATGATCGCCCGGTAGATATCGGCGGCCTCATCATCGAAGGGAACGGTCGGAAGGACGCTCAGCAACGTGTCGAGACGCTCGCGGCGAAGGCCTGCCTCGCCAGGGATCCGATGAACGCCGCCTTCAAGTTCGATCCGGGTGATGATCGACAGGACGACAGGTCCGCGCAGCTGTTGCACCCTGTTCGTGACCTCCGGCGAGCCATCGCGAAGGTCGATGGCGACGCTGGTGTCCAGCATGAACATGGATCAGAGGCCTTCCCGATCGGGGAAGATATCGGGATCGCGAACCTCGATCTCGCTGGGAACAGGGATTTCACGCAGCCGCTGGATCATCTCCTGGATGGACGGCCGTTTGCGGGCGATGGTGATGACATCGCCTTTGCGGACAAGGGTGATATCGACGCCTATGCCGAAGCCGAAGTCCTTGGGCAGGCGGACAGCGGCGCTGTTGCCGCTCTTGAAGGTCTTGCTGGAAATCTCGTTCATACCGCCATCTCCGTATCTACGAGTATATACGAAAACTTGGCGAAAGCCAGTTTCCCAGACCGTCCCCCGAGGCGGATCCGGTCAATCCTGGCCCGCAGCTTGGGGCCGTTGCGCGCCCCATTCCAGGAGCGCGTCCAGGGCCGGGCAGAGCGCCTGGCCCCAGTCGGTCAGGCGGTACTCCACCTTCGGCGGCACCTGCGGGTAGACTGTCCGGGCGACGATGCCGTCGCGCTCCAGCTCGCGGAGCTGCTGGATCAGCATCTTCTGGGACACGCCGGGGATGGCCCGTTCCAGCTCGGAGAAGCGTCGCGCCTCGCCGCTGAACAGCTGGAAGAGGATGATCATCTTCCACCGGCCCTCCAGCATGCGGAAGGCGCTCTCGACACCGCCGGCCGCCATTTCGGGCGTCACGTCGGCAAGCTTACCCGTGGGTGAGTACCCCACTTTTTTGTCGGTACTTTCCATATCGGCAGCAAGAGATCACATCTGCTCCACGGTCGCAATCAACGAATGGAGCGCTGTCATGTCCCCCTGCCTGCCTGAGTTCATCCGCAACTATTTCGCCGCCGACGCGGCCGGCGACGCCGCCATCCTCGCCTCCTGTTTCCTGCCCGACGGCACGGTCGGCGACGAGGGACAGGCGATCAAGGGACGGGCCGCGATCGCCGAGTGGATCGCGGAAGCCAAGCGCAAGTACGACCACCGCAGCGAGCCGCTCTCCACCTTCGAGGCGGACGGCCGCATCCATGTCATCGCCAGGGTCAGCGGGAACTTCCCGGGCAGCCCGGCCGAGCTGGATCACCGCTTCACGCTCACGCCGCTTGGCATCGCCAACCTGGAGATCGGCTGATGGCCAATAGCGATCTGACGGGCCTGCGCGCCCTGGTCACCGGCGGCACCAAGGGCATCGGCCAGGCCATCGCCCTGCGGCTGGTGGAGGGCGGCGCTCAGGTGCTGGCCACCGCCCGGGCGCCATCGGGGGATGTCGAGGGTGTAGCCTTCGTCGCCGCTGACCTGAGCGAAGCGGACGGCGCCGCCATTGTCGCCAAAGCCGTGGAGGAGCGGTTGGGCGGCGTCGACATCGTCGTGCATGTGGTCGGCGGCTCGTCGGCCCCGGCTGGAGGCTTCGCGGTCCTCGATGACGGCGAGTGGCAAAGGGCGCTCGACCTCAACCTGCTGTCGGCCGTGCGGCTGGACCGCCAACTGCTGCCGGGGATGCTGGAACGAGGCGCCGGGGTGATCGTCCATATCACCTCGATCCAGAACCAGCTTCCGCTGCCGGACTCGACCACCGCCTATGCGGCGGCCAAGGCGGCGCTGTCGACCTACAGCAAGGCGCTGTCCAAGGAGGTGGCGCCGGCCGGGGTGCGGGTCGTGCGGGTCTCGCCGGGCTGGGTGGAGACCGAGGCGTCGGTGCGCCTGGTCGAACGCCTGGCGGCCAACGGCGGCGGCAGCCAGGAGGCGGCCCGGCAGTCGCTGATGGATTCGCTGGGCGGCATTCCCATCGGCCGGCCGGCAAGGCCGCGCGAGGTGGCCGATCTGGTCGCCTTCCTGGTCTCGCCGCAGGCGGGCTCGATCACCGGAACGGAGTATGTCATCGACGGCGGGACCGTGCCGACCGTCTAGGCCACCGCCGCCCCGTACAGCCGGTCGTACAGGGCCCGCAGCATCCCGGCCGTCGCGCCCCAGATCAGCTCGTCCTCCCAGGTCATGGCGTAGAAGCGCCGGCGACCGCCGCCCGGCAGGTCGTAGTGGCGTTCCTCGTAGTTGGCCGGGTCCATGAGGAAGCCGAAGGGGGTCTCGAAGATGTGGGCCACCTCGGCCTCGCTGGGGACCAGGGGGAGGTCCGGGGGCAGGAAGCCGACGACGGGGGTGACCAGATAGCCCGTGCCGGTCCTGTAGGGGGTGGAGAGGCCCGCCAGGGTCACGTGGGAGCGGTCCAGCGCGATCTCCTCCTGCGCCTCCCGCAGGGCCGCCTCGACGGCGGTCTCGCCAGGGTCCATGCGGCCGCCGGGAAAGGCGACCTGGCCCGAGTGACGGCGCAGGGTCGAGGACCGGCGGGTCAGCAGCACCGACAGGCCTTCGGGCCGCTCGATCAGCGGCACCAGCACGGCGGCGGGGGTGACGACGACGTCGCCCGGATCCATGTCCGGGTTCAGGTCGAAGTCGGACTGGTAGGGCCGGCCGACGCCGCTGTCGGCGATGGGGTCGAGGTGGTGACTGATCCACGCGCGCAGGTCGGCGCCGGGCTTCACGTCAGGTGCGCCCCGACGGGGCCGACCGGGAAGACGGCGCCGTCGCTGGTGACGGCCAGCACCGGGCCCTCGGGGGTGTCGTGCTCGGTGGCCAGTTCGACCAGCTCGTAGAAGACCGGACGGGCGATGCGGGCTTCCAGGCCCCGGCGGACGTGGACGTAGGGGCGGGGCTCGCCGGTTTGCGGGTCGACCTCGACGCGGATGGGGTTGTCCGGGCCGGCGATGACCTCGTCGCCGACGTTGGTGAGGAACTTGAGACTGTCGCCCTCGCGATCGACGCGGACAGCGATGAAGGGCGCGTCCTCGACGGTGATGCGCATCTTCTCGACGGGCGTCACCAGGTGATAGCCGTCCGGGTCCTTGCGCAGGACGGTCGAGAACAGGCGGACCAGCGCCTCGCGGCCGATGGGGCTGCCTTCGTGGAACCACAGGCCATCCTTGCGGATGACGATGTCGATGTCGCCGCAGTGGGCCGGGTTCCACAGATGCACCGGCGGCAGGCCCTTGGGCCCCGCGGTTTTCGCGGCGGCGACAACGCTTTCCAAGCCTGGCGGAGAACTCATGCCTGCGATGTATGGGACTTCCCCGCGGGCATTCAAGGGTGGCCTCAGGCGGAGCCGATATCCTCGGCGGCGTAACGGCGGACGGAACCGCGGGCGATCATGGCGATCTGGGCCTCGTCCATCCCTGAGCCCCGGAACCCTTCGAGGGCCTCCACCGACTGCCAGCGTTCGAAAATGTTGACCCGGTCGGGGTCGGCGACATCGGCCGAGACCGCGAAGTCGAGACAGCCCTCAGCCGCCCGCGCCTCCTCAACGGCGCTACCGGCGAGGTCGAGGAAGGCCTGACGCAGGCCGGGTTTGATGTGGATCGATCCGGCGACGATGATCATGCAAACGCTCCTGTTGCTCGACTGCCGTCGGGTCAGGGGGCTAACGCCTGACGGTCGCAAAGGAGAAGAGCATGCGCAAGGTCGTCGCCGAAACCCTGGACTCCATCGACGGCTACCGGATCGTCGAGGCCGAGGCGCCGACGCTGGGGCCGGGCGAGGTGGTGGTGGCTGTCGAGGCGGTCGGCGTGGGCTATGCCGACGCCCTGGTGGCGCTCGGCCGCTATCAGGTCAAGCCGCCGCTGCCCCATACGCCGGGTGGCGAGGTCGGGGGGCGAATCGCGGCGGTGGGCGAGGGCGTGGAGGGGTTGAAGGTCGGCGACCGGGTGATGGCGCAGGTGCGCGGCGGCTTCGCCGAACTGGCGGTGGGGCCGGCGGCGGGCGTGCAGGTGATCCCCGAGGCCATGACCGCCGCCGAGGCCGCCGGCTTCCGGATCAACTACATCACCGCCCTGCACGGGCTGCGGGACAGGGCCAATGTGCAGCCGGGCGAGACCGTGGTCGTGCTGGGCGCGGCCGGCGGCGTCGGGGCGGCGGGTATCCAGGTGGCGAAGCGGCTGGGCGCGCGGGTGATCGCGACGGCCTCGACGGAGGAAAAGCGCGATTTCTGCCTGTCACTCGGCGCCGATGCGGCGCTCGACACCACGCCGGAGGGCTGGCGAGACCGGCTTAAAGCGGTGGCGGGCGGGGCGCCGACGGTGATCTACGATCCGGTGTGCGGGCCGCTGTTCGAGCCGGCATTCCGGTCGCTGGGCTGGGGCGGACGGCATCTGGTGATGGGTTTCGTCGGCGGGCCGATCCCGGCCCTGCCCAGCAACCTGACCCTGATGAAGGGCTCCGCCCTGGTCGGGGTGGACGTGCGCCAGTTCCTGATCTTCGAGCCGGCGAAGGGGCGCGAGCATCTGGAAACCCTGATGGGCTGGGTGGCCGCCGGATCGCTGAAGCCGCCGGTCGGCCGGGCCTTCGCGTTCGAGGATTTCGCCCCGGCCCTGGAGTTCGCCCTGACCGGTCAGGGGCTGGGCAAGACGGTGGTCACCATCGTGACGCCGTAGCGGTCACCCGGGCGCCTCGACCGGCAGGATTTTCATCTTCGTCTGGCTGGCGGCCAACGACCGCATGGCTTTCACGAACGCGAGCGAGCCGGGGACCTGGAAGTGGGCGTCGAGCGCCGCCCGGTCCGTCCATTCCTCGTAGAAGACCAGGGTCAGCGGGTTCTCGGCGTCGATGGCGACCCCGTGCTGCAGACAGCCGGGCTCTGTGCGCGAGCGGCGGACGTGTTCGAGCGCCGCTTCCAGCATCGCGTCCAGCGTGTCCGGTTTGCCGGTGACGGTTCCGCTGACGACGATCATCAGCTCTTCGCCGGCCCATCATAGGCGTCGCGCAGTTCCCGCTTCAACACCTTGCCGATGTGGCTGCGGGGCAGGGCGTCGACCAGCACCACGTCGGCCACCCGCTGGGTCTTGCCGACCTTGCTGTTGGTGAATTCGCGGATGGCCTCGGGGGTGGCGGTCTCGCCCTCCTTGAGCGCGACGAAGGCCACCGGCGTCTCGCCCCAGTCCCTGGACGGCACGCCGACCACGGCGGCCTCCACCACGGCAGGGTGCTCCACCATCACCGCCTCCATGTCGCTGGGATAGATGTTGAAGCCGCCGGAGATGATCATGTCCTTGCGGCGGTCCATCAGCTGCAGGAAGCCCTCGGCGTCGAGGCGGCCGACGTCTCCCGTCCGAATGTAGATGTCGCCGGTCTCGGGGTGGACCCACTGGGCCTCGGCCGTCTTGCCGGGCTGGTTGTGGTAGCCGTTCATGGTGGCCGGGCTGTAGCCGACGATCTCGCCGATCTCGCCGGTGGGGACCTCGTTCCCCTCCTCATCGACCAGCCGGATGATGCAGCCGGGAGCCGGCTGGCCGACGGTGTGCAGTTTGTCGGGGTGTTCGTGGGCCGCCAGCATGAAGCTGCCGCCGCCTTCGGTCATGCCGTAGTACTCGATCAGGCCGCCGGGCCAGCGCTTGAGGACCTCTGCCTTCAGCTCGGCCGGGAAGGGGGCGCTGGTGCAGAACTTCATGACGTAGCTCGACAGGTCGTGGTCGTCGAAGCCGGGGAATTCCATCAGGCGGCGGTACTGGACCGGCACCAGCATGGTGTGGGTGATCTTCTCGTCTTGCGCGATCTTCAGGTACTTGGCGGTGTCGAACTTGCCCATCATGTGGACCGTGCCGCCGCCCGACAGGGTGGGGAAGAAGCAGACCAGGGTGGTGTTGGAATAGAGCGGCGTGGAGATCAGGCTGCGGGCGTCCGGGCCATAGCCGACGCCGTCCGGGCGGACAGCGAGGTGGCGCCAGCGCATGCCGTGGGACTGGACAATGCCCTTGGGGATGCCGGTCGTGCCCGAGCTGTAGATGATGTTGAAGGGGTCTTTTTTGCCGATGGTCACCGGGGCGGGCTTGGCGCCGTTGGCCGGCAGCCAGGCGGCGAAGCTGTCGCCGGCGTCGGACTCGTCGAGGGCGATGCGGCGGGCGGTCACGTCGCCCATGACGCCGCTCATCAGTTCGGCGACGCCCTTGTCGAGGAAGAACAGGGTGGCGCCGGAGTCGGCGATCATGCCGACCAGCTGCTCGGCGGTGGAGGAGGGGGCCAGCGGGGCGGCGGCGATGCCGGCGCGCAGGCAGCCGAGGAACAGCACCGCATAGTTGATCGAAGTGGTGGCGCAGATGGCCACCGCCTGGCGCTGGGCGACCCCGTCACGCTGCAGGCCGGCGGCGACGCGGTCCATGAGGGCGTCGAGCTGGGCCCAGGTGATGGAGACGCCGTCCTGCCAGAGGGCCGGGTGGTCCGGCCGGGCGGCGGCGTGCTCGCGCATGATGTCGGGCAGGTTGCCGAAGTCGTCGGCGCGGAACTGGTCGAGGATAGAAGGCATCGGCACGCTCTCGGTGATCCTTCTCCCGCTCGTCGGGAGAAGGTGGCCGCGTAGCGGCCGGATGAGGGCAGCGCCAGCGCGGGCAGGTTCGCGTGTTCTGGCGCCGACCTCTCAAAAAGGCGAGGGCAGACCGGCATTGGCCGGTGCTGCCCTCATCCGACCCCCTTCGGGGGCCACCTTCTCCCGACAAGCGGGAGAAGGGACGCTGATCGTTATTTCAGGCTGGCGAACGTCTTGCCTTCGCTGGCCAGCTTTTCCAGCAGGGCCGACGGCTTGAAGAAGTCGCCGTGCTTGTCCTGGTAGTGCTTCAGGCGCTCGACGACCTTGGCCAGGCCGACGCTGTCGCCGTAGTGCATCGGGCCGCCGCGATAGACCGGCCAGCCGTAGCCGTTCACCCACACCGTATCGATGTCCGACGCGCGGATGGCCTTGCCCTCTTCGAGGATCTTGGCCCCCTCGTTGATCATCGTGAAGATGGTCCGCTCGAGGATCTCCTCGTCGCCGACATCGCGCGGGTTGGTCCCGGCCTTGGCGGCGAAGTCCTTGATGATCTTCTCGGTGACGGGCGAGGGCTTGGCGTTGCGGTTCTCGTCGTAGTCATAGTAGCCGGCGCCGGTCTTCTGGCCGCGACGGTCCATCTCGCAGAGCACCTCGCGGATGGTCGAGCCCGAGGACTTCTCCTTGTCCCAGCCGATGTCGAGGCCGGCCAGATCGCTCATCGCGAACGGACCCATCGGGAAGCCGAAGTCGTAGAGCACGCGATCGACGTCCCAGGGCATGGCGCCCTCGGCCACCACCGCCTGGGCCTGGCCCTGGCGGCTGGACAGCATGCGGTTGCCGACGAAGCCCGGGCAGACGCCGACCAGGACGCCGACCTTGCCGATGGTCTTGGCCAGCTTCATCGAGGTGGCGATGACCGGCTTGGAGGTCTTGTCGCCGCGGACGATTTCCAGCAGGCGCATGACGTTGGCCGGCGAGAAGAAGTGCAGGCCGATAACGCTTTCCGGACGGCTGGTGGCGGCGGCGATCTCGTCGACGTTCAGGTAGCTGGTGTTGGTGGCCAGGATGGCGCCCGGCTTGGCGATCTTGTCCAGCTTGCCGAAGATGTCCTTCTTGATGTCCATGTTCTCGAACACGGCCTCGATGATCAGGTCGCAGTCGGCCAGATCGGACAGCTCCAGCGAGCCGGTCAGGGCGGCCATGCGCTTTTCGACGTCGTCCTGGGTCAGGCGACCCTTCTTGGCGGTGTTCTCGTAGTTCTTGCGGATGACGCCGAGGCCGCGATCGAGGGCCTCCTGCTTCATCTCGACGATCTTCACCGGGATGCCGGCGTTGAGGAAGTTCATCGAGATGCCGCCGCCCATGGTGCCGGCGCCGATGACGCCGACGGTCTTGATCGGCAGGATTTCGACATCGTCACCGACGTCGGGAATCTTGTTTGCGGCGCGCTCGGCGAAGAAGACGTAGCGCTGGGCGGCCGACTGCGGACCGGTCATCAGCTCGACGAACAGCTTGCGCTCGACGGCCAGGCCTTCCTCGAAGGGCAGGTTCACCGCCGCCTCGATGCACTGGATGTTCGATTCGGGGGCCTTGAAGCCGCGGAACTTGCGGGCGTTGGCCTTGCGGAAGTCGGCGAAGACCTGCGGGTCGGCCTTCACTTCACGGTCGCGGACCTTCTTCAGCGGCCAGTTCTCGGCGACGACTTTCTTGGCGAAGGCGATGGCGCCGGCGCGCAGATTGCCCTCCTCGACCAGTTCATCGACCAGGCCCATGGCGGCGGCGGCCTTGCCGGGGACGTGGCTGCCGCTGGTCATCATCTCCAGGGCCTTCTCGGCGCCGACGATGCGGGGCAGGCGCTGGGTGCCGCCGGCGCCGGGCAGGAGGCCCAGGTTCACTTCCGGCAGGCCGACCTTCGCGGACGGAACAGCGACGCGGTAGTGGGCGGTCAGCGCCACTTCCAGACCACCGCCCAGCGCCGTGCCGTGGATGGCGGCGACGACGGCTTTCGGCGAATTTTCCATGATGTTCTGGACGTCGAACAGGCTGGCGCCCTTGGCGGCCCCGCCGAACTCGCTGATGTCGGCGCCGGCGATGAAGGTGCGGCCGTCGCAGATCAGGACGATCGATTTCACCGAGTCGTCGGCGATCGCGGCCTTGAAGCCTTCATAGAGGCCATCGCGCACGCCCGACGACAGCGCGTTTACCGGCGGGCTGTTCAGGGTGATGACGGCGACATCGCCTTCGTTGGAGAGGTCGGTGACGGAATTGATTGCGGCCATGGCGTTGCGCCCCTATCGTCGTTGAAACACTTGTTTGAGCGCAAACTGCCGAGGCGGACCGCCAGAGTCCAGCCCGACCTAGAGGGAGCCTGTAGATGGACCTGGATTTCCTGCCCGAGCACGCCGAGTTCCGCAAAGAAGTGCGGTCGTGGATCGAGGATAATTTCCCCAAGGCCATCCGCGACAAGCAGGCCACCGGCGAGCACCTGAACAAGGAAGAGATCCTGTCCTGGCACAAGATTCTCTACAAGAAGGGCTGGCTGACCCCCTCGTGGCCGGTCGAACATGGCGGCACCGGCTGGGACGCCGTGCGCAAGTATATCTTCAGCGAGGAACTGGCCCGCGCCAACACCACCGGGCCGTCGTTTGGCCTCGGGATGATCGGGCCGGTGCTCTACACCTTCGGAACCCCGGACCAGAAAGAGAACCTGCTGAAGCCCACCCTGGCCGGCGATATCTGGTGGTGCCAGGGCTACAGCGAGCCCGGCGCCGGCTCCGACCTCGCGGGCCTGTCGACCAAGGCAGAGCGCTTCACCGGCGAGGACGGCAAGGAATACTACAAGGTCAACGGCCAGAAGACCTGGACCACGCAGGGCCACTTTGCAGACTGGGGCTTCTTCCTGGTCCGCACCGATCCTGACGCCAAGAAGCAGGAAGGAATCACCTTCCTGCTCATCGACATGAAGACCCCGGGCATCACCGTGCGGCCGATCATCACCATCGACGGCGGCCACGAGGTCAACGACACCTTCCTGGAAGACGTCATCGTGCCCGTGGAGAATCGCATCGGCGAGGAGAACAAGGGCTGGACGGTCGCCAAATACCTGCTCGGCCACGAACGCACCGGCATCGCCGGCGTGGCGCGCTCCAAGCGCGGCATCGAACGCCTGCGCGAAGTGGCCGGCAACCAGCTGGCCGACGACGGCAAGCCGCTGATCAACGACCCCGATTTCCGCCGCAAGGTCGCCGAGCTGGAAGTCGACCTGCAGGCGCTTGAGTACACCGAGCTGCGCACGCTTGCCGGCGAGAGCAGCGGCAAGGGCCCCGGCCCGGAAGCGTCGCTGCTGAAGGTCAAGGGCACCGAGGTCGGCCAGCGGCTGACCGAACTGACCCTGGAGGCCGCCGATCACTATGGCGCGCCCTATTTCCGCGGCTTCCCGAAGGAGGGTGGCAACGCCCTGCCGATCGGTCCCGACTTCGCCTTCAAGGCTGGGCCCGGCTACTTCAACATGCGCAAGACCTCGATCTTCGGCGGCTCCAACGAGATCCAGCGCAACATCATGGCCAAGGCCGTGCTGGGGCTATAGCGGCCAGAACTCGCTCCGGGTAAATCCGGAGTAGTGCGGCGGAGTTGAACACAGTCAGGTTGACTCCGCTGGCATTGCCCGCTGCTTGTGACAGTCTCCACCTATGGGGGAGACTTCCGGAGATTCCCGGACGGGGTTCGAGTTCCTGACGCCGCGTGAGCGCGAGTGTCTGCGGCTGGTTGCGCGCCATCACCAGTCCAAGGAAATCGCCCGCCTCCTGAACATTTCCAAGAGCACGGTCGACAAGCATATCGACCGGGCCCGCGAGCGGATCGGCGCCACCGATCGCCGCGCCGCGGCCCTGGCTCTCGTCGCGCACGAAAACGACCTGGGTATCGAATACCCACCTGATCCAAACCCCATACCCAAGGCCCCCGCCTCCCGGTCAGTTGAGCCTCAGTTCAACGCCGACCCCGAGGCCTTCCGTGACCGCTTCAACGACCGCTCCGCCGACTTCCAGCCCAGTCTTCCTGGTCAGCTGGACGGCGCTGGAATCGGGCCTGAGCCTGCTGGCCAGCCCGGACCGGTCGGGTCAGATCTCGACCATCATTTCGGCGCTGCGGCGGCTTCAGCCGTCGCTGCCGCCGGAGAAGCTGCTGGTGCAGATTCTCAGCGCCACGGCATGGTTGACCGCGGACGAAGCCTCCTTTTCGGAGGAGACGGTCATGAGCTGACAGCACTGCAGATGCTGACGCGGATCGCGCTCATCGCGATCGTCGGCAGCCTACTGCTGGGGGGAGTTCTGATGGGGGCCCAGGAGGTCACCCTTCTTATCCAGCGCATCGTCGACGGGGTCGTGCCGCCCCGCGGCTGAAAATTTCTCGAACAATCCAATCGACCACATCGCGCCGGCCATCGGTCCGCGCGACCGGAGACTTACGTCATGAAACGCAAGATTGTCGCCCACAAGGTCGCCGACCAGCTGTTCGTCGCCGAACTGGCCATCGACCGCGCGCTTAGCGAAACCGCCCGCCTGACCAGCATGCTCAGCGACGCCCGCGTCGAGGC
Organism: Caulobacter sp. NIBR1757; assembly: GCF_027912495.1. GTDB lineage: Bacteria > Pseudomonadota > Alphaproteobacteria > Caulobacterales > Caulobacteraceae > Caulobacter. Next base: position 1,013,819 of record NZ_CP115463.1, read on the forward strand.
CGGCCTGTCGGCCGTGGTCGGCCAGTCGGTGATGGACCGCACCTGCGCCTCCATCGTCATGCTGGCCAACGGCCGCCGCGAACTGGTCGAAGCCCATGGCCACCTGTCCGACGTCAAGAACCAGATCGGGCTGCGCGCCGTCGCCATCGGCGGCATGGACAAGCCCGAGGAGAACGCTCCGCCGCCGAGCGGCGAACTGGACCAGCAGCCTGCCGAGCGGCGCGCCTCCCGCCTTCGCCGGGTGGTCTGAGGGCCGCCGCTTGCATCCCGGGCCGCTTGGCCCAGACTGGCGGGGATTCGAAGCTTCGGACCCCCGCCATGCCCACGGTTCCCGCCCTCGTCGGCTTCATCGTCATGGCCGCCGTCTGCCTGTACGCCCTCCTGCGGGGCGGCAGGCCCGAGAAGACCGCCGGCGTCGTCATCGCCGTCGCCTGGGCCGCCAGCGCCCTGCTGCAGGACCGCATCAACATCCTCTCGCCGCAATGGGCCGTCGCCTGGCTCGATGTCGTGCTGTTCATGGTCTTCCTGGGCATGACCCTGCGCTGGCGGCGCGGCTGGCTGATCTTCGCCAGCGCCACCCAGCTGCTGACCGCCGCCACCCACTTCACCCAGCTTCTCGACCCGCGACTTTTCGCCCTGGCGGTCATCACCGCCTATTATGTCTGGAGCTATGCTACGCTGATTGCCTTGGCGTGGGGGACGCACCTGGTCGCACGGCGGCAATAAAGGCGAAACCTCCGTCGGATATCCGACTTGAAACTTTCGTTTCAGTCGTGTTGGAGAGTGACCATGCCCCCCGATGGTCCCGCCGAAGTTGATCTGCATGTCGGCCGCAGAATCCGGCAGCGCCGCAAGGCGCTGGGAGTCACCCAGGAACAGCTGGCCGACAGCCTCGGCCTGACGTTCCAACAGGTCCAGAAGTACGAGCGCGGGGCCAACCGCGTTTCGGCCTCCAAGCTCTACCAGATCGCCGCCACCCTGCAGACGCCGGTGGCCTACTTCTTCGAGGGTCTCAGCAATCCAGAGGAACAATCGACGGTCGGCGAGACCGGTTTCGATCGCGCCATCAACGAATTCCTGATGAGCCCCGAAGGCCTGGAGATCGCCTCGCTGTTCGTCCGCATCGACAAGCCGGGTCTGCGCCGCCAGATGGTTCACCTGATGCGGGCCATCGTCGAAGAGTAGAGCTGCCCTCATCCTCCCACGCGAAGCGGGGGAGGGGGACCGCCGGCGAAGCCGGTGGTGGAGGGGGCGAGGGCCGTGCGCCGCGCCTGAAGCCCTTCACTCAGGCCCTTCTTCGAAACTGCAACCGCCCGCTCGCCGTCACTCGCCCCCTCCACCACGCTTCGCACGGTCCCCCTCCCCCGTAAACGGGTGAGGATGAAGGCTTCCCACCCGCCTGCTCTACCTCCTAAGCTGCGTCCCGACGCCGGCCGCCATGAGCCGGGATGGGAGGCCTGGTGACTGTAACGACCCGCCGATGGGTGCTGGCCCGCCATGTGCGCGGCGCCCCCGCGCCCGAAGACTTCCGTCTGGAGACGGCTGAACTTCCCGATCTCGCCGAAGGCCAGTTCCGGGCCCGCACCATCCTGGCCTCGGTCGATCCGGGCATGCGCTCGCGCCTGTCGGGCGGCGACAGCTATGCCGGGGCGATGAAGATCGGCGAGGGCATCGACGGTTTCGCGGTCGCCCAGGTCGAAGAGAGCAACAACCCCAATTTCGCCCCGGGCGACGTCATCGCCGCCGGCGGCGGCTGGCGCGAGCACCTGGTCTCCGACGGGCGCGGGGTCATCCAGAAGATCCCGGCCGAATGGAAGCCGAAGGGGGTGCCGCTCGGCGCCTGGATCGGCGTGCTGGGCGTGCCGGGCATGACCGCCTGGTTCGGCATGCATCGCCTCGGCCAGGCCAAGGAAGGTGAGACACTGCTTGTCACCTCCGCCGCCGGCCCGGTCGGGGCCACGGCCGGCCAGATCGGCAAGAAGCTCGGCCTGCGGGTCGTCGGTATCGCCGGCGGTCCGAGGAAATGCGCCTGGCTGAAGGACGAGGCCGGGTTCGCCGAGGTCATCGACTACAAGGCCGTCCCCGATCTGACGGCGGCCATCGCCGCCGCCTGTCCCAAGGGCGTCGACATCCTGTTCGACAACGTCGGCAACGAGAGCATCGACCGGGTGCTGCCGATGATGCGTCTGCGCGGCCGCGTCGTCGTCTCCGGCCAGGTCGCCGACTACAATGTCGAGGCCGCCGACCGGGTGGGCATCAGGAACACCAGCGTCTTCATCACCCACCGCGTGCGCATGGAAGGCCTGGTGGTGTTCGACGACCTGCGCGGCTTCCCCGAAGTCCAGGCGACCATGGCCGGCTGGATCGCCGACGGCTCGCTGAAGATCGCCATCGAGGAGTTCGATGGCCTGGAATCCCTACCCGAGGCCTTCTGCGGCCTGTTCCGCGGCGAGAACTTCGGCCGCCGTCTCGCCCGCCTCGCCCCGGATCCCCAATGACCCACGCGCTTCTCCAGAACTACACGCGCTTCCGCTTCGACCGCGACGGCCGCATTCTGACGGTGACCATCACCGGCAATGCGGTGAACGCCGTTGACGCCGCCATGCATGACGAGCTGGCCCGGCTGTTCATCGAGCTGCAGGCCGATGAGGACAGCGACCTGATCATCCTGACCGGCCAGGGCCGCGCGTTCTGCGCCGGCGGCGACTTCGACTGGTTCGACGAGCAGATCAAACGTCCCGCCGCCTTCCGCGCCATCGCCCATGACGCCAAGCGCATCGTCGCCACCCTGCTCGATATGGAAAAGCCGATCATCTGCCGGCTGAACGGGGCGGCGGCGGGCCTGGGCGCGACCATCGCCCTGCTCTGTGACGTCATCATCGCCGACGAGACGGCCAAGATCGGCGATCCCCATGTCAAGGTCGGGCTGGTGGCCGGCGACGGCGGGGCGGTGATCTGGCCGCAGCTGATCGGCTTCGCGCGGGCCAAGGAACTCCTGCTGACCGGCGAACTGCTGCGCGCCGACGAGGCCGCCCGCATGGGGCTGATCAACTACGCCGTCCCGGCCGAGGCGCTCGACGCCAAGGTGGCGGACATCGTCGGCAAGATCCTCGCCAACCCGCGCTGGGCCGTGCGCTGGACCAAGACGGTGGCCAACATCGCGCTGAAGCAGCTTGCTGTCAGCACCAGCGACGCCGCCGTCGCCTACGAGATGCTGTCCAACATGACCGCCGACCGCGCTGAGGCCGTCAACGCCTTCCGCGAGCGGCGGGCGCCGAATTTGACGGGGGAATGATGATCAACCACCGTTCCTTCTCCCGCTTGTCGGGAGAAGGTGGCCCCCGAAGGGGGTCGGATGAGGGCAGCGCCGTCGCTGGCCGATTGCTCTCAGCTAACCTGCATGGGCCGGTGCTGCCCTCATCCGTCGGCTTCGCCGCCACCTTCTCCCGACAAGCGGGAGAAGGATCGTGAGCATCGAACCCGACCACGTCCGCCAACTTCGGTCTCAGCTGCAGCGCTTCGTCGCCGACAAGGCCCCGCGCGAAAAGCGCCGCGAGTGGGACCGCACCCATACCTTCCCGCGCGACCTCTATGCCGAACTGGCCGCCATGGGGCTCTGCGGCCTGACCGTGCCGGAGGAATACGGCGGCTCCGGCCCCGATATCCTCGCCGCCGTCGCCGCCATCGAGGAGCTATGCCGGGCGGGGTCTTTCCTGGCCGGGCCCTTCATCCAGTGCGCCTTCTACGGGGGCATGAACATCCTCGAGAACGGCTCGACCGTCCAGAAGGCGGACCTCCTCCCGCGCCTGGCCAAAGGCGAGTTGATCTTCGCCTATGGCCTCTCCGAGCCCGATGTCGGCGGCGACCTCTCGGCGGTGACCACCCGGGCCCGCCGCGAGGAGGGCGAGATCGTCATCGACGGGGCCAAGCGCTGGTGCACCGGCGCCGATTTTTCCGACTACATCTACTGCCTGGTCCGCTCCGACCCCGAGGCGCCGGCCCGTCAGGGGCTGAGTTTCGTGCTGATCCCGACCAAGGCGCCGGGGGTGACCATCACCCCCATCGACCATGTGAACCTGCGCTACACCCTCTCCTCGGACGTCCACTTCGACGGGGTGCGCCTGCCCGCCTCGGCCATCGTCGGCGGCGAGGAGAAGTGGAATCGCGGCTGGAGCATGCTGGCCGGCCGGGCCCTGGATATCGAGAAGCTGGAGATCAGCGCCTGCGCCTTCGGCCTGGCCCAGGCGGCGCTGGAGGAGGCCTGGGACTACGCCCAGACCCGCGAGCAGTTCGGCAAGGTCATCAGCGGCCACCAGGCGGTGCGACACGCCCTGGTCGATGCGAAGACCAAGCTCGAGGCTTGTCGCCTGGTGCTCGATCACGCCGCCAATCTTGCCAACGAGGGCAAGCCCTGCGCCGCCGAAACCAGCATGGCCAAGCTGTTCATCGGCGAGACCGTCGTCGAGATCGCCCTGGCCTGCCAGAAGGTCATGGGGGCCTACGCCCTGAGCGCCGACTACGACATCGAACGCAATGTCCGCGACCTGCTGTCCATGCCCATCGTCGGTGGCAGCTCCAACATGCAACGCAACAACCTCGCCGCCCTCTGGCGGCTGAAGGGGTGACCATGGACCCCATTGCCCTCGCCGAAGGTCTGCGCGACCAGGTTCGTCCCCGCGCCGACGAGATCGAGCAGGCCCGCCGTTTTCCGCCGGATCTTGCCCAGGCGCTCAGCGGTTCGGGCCTGCTGCGCATGCTGGTCCCGGCTGACCTCGGCGGACTGCAGTCCGACCCCTTCACCGTCGCCCGGGCGATCGAGACCCTGGCCGAGGGCGACGCCTCCTCCGGCTGGTGCCTGATGATCGCCGCCACCACGGCGATGATGTCGGCCCGCCTCAGCCCCGAGCATGCCAAGGAAGTGTTCGGCGATCCGAACACCCTGGCGGCCGGCGTCTTCGCCCCCATGGGCCGGGCCATCGACGCGGGCGATCATTGGCGGGTTTCGGGCCGATGGAAGTGGGGCAGTGGGTCGCAGAATGCCCAGTGGGTGGCCGGCGGCGCGGTGCTGATGGGGGAGGGCGGTCCTCAGCTCGACGAGGGCGGCGAGCCCCTGCACCGGATGATGCTGTTTCCGGCCGATCAGGTCGAGTTCATCGACACCTGGCGCACTTCCGGCCTCTGCGGCACCGGCAGCCTCGACTTCGCGGTCAAGGATGTCCTCGTCCCCAAGGGCCGTTCGGTCGCCCTGCATTCGGATCCGCCGCTGGCCGGCGCGGCGGTCTTCCGCTTTCCGGCCTTCTGCATGCTGGCCATGGGCATCGCCGCCGTGGCGATCGGCAACGCCCGCGGCGCCCTGGCCGACTTCGCCGCCATTGCGCAGTCGAGCACCAGCCAGGGCTCCCGCCGCACCCTGGCCGAACGCAATGTCGTGCAGTCGGAGTTCGCCCAGGTCAGCGGCCTGGTCGAGGCCGCCCGGGCCCGCTACTTCGAGACCATCGCCACCCTCTGGCGGGCCGTCCAGACCGGCGGTCCGATCCCGATCACCGACCGAGCCAACCTGCGCCTGGCCTGCGCCCACGCCGCCCAGGCCTGCGCCGAGGCGACCCGCCGGGTCTATGACCTGGGCGGCGGGGCGGCGGTCTTCCTGGACAGCCCGCTGCAACGGCGGTTCCGCGACGCCCATGTGATGACCCACCACATCATGGTCGCCCCGTCGGTGTTCGAGCTGGCCGGCCGGGTGCTGCTTGGCCTGCCGACCCGCGACGCCCTGCTGTAGTCCTGGGATCACGCTGTTCGCCCCATTTCAGGGGGGCGGCAACCGCTTGGTTATCGAGGCGTTTGAAGCCCATCGGACCCCGGGACGGGGAGGTCCGCAGGGGGCGGCGTCATGCCGCCTGGGAACCGCCTGGAGCAAGACCAATGAAATCCAAAAAGACCATCACCATCGCGCTCGCCAGCATCCTGGTGGCGAGCACGGCCATCCCGGCCACCGCCCTGGCGCAATACCGCCGTGCGACGCCGGCCCCCGCGCCGACTCCGGCCCAGACCTATGAGCAATGGCTGGACCAGCAGGAAGACTACCGCCGCGAGCAGCAGGAATACGAGGCGGCTCGCCGCGAGTGGCAGCAACGCGAAGCGGCGTACCAGCAGCGCCAGGCCAGCTATCAGCAGCGCCGCGCGGACTACGAGCAGCGCCGCGCCCAGTGGGAACGCGACCGCGCCGAATATGACCGCCGCAACGGCTACGGCGCCTATGTCCGTCGCTACGGCGACTGGCGCTATGATCCCGATGGCCGCACCGCCGGTGGTTACGGCAACGATCGCGGCGGCTATGGCAACGACCGTGGCGGCCGCGACTATTACGCCGACTGGCGCGACGAGCGCTGTGAACGCCGCGAGGACCGCAGCAAGGTGGTCGGCGGCCTGATCGGCGCCCTGGCCGGCGCCGCCATCGGCAACAATGTCGCCGCCACCAACAGCCAGACCGAAGGCACCGTGCTCGGCGCCCTGGTCGGCGGGGCCATCGGCGCCAACATCGGCGACAAGGTCGCCGACTGCGACGACGACGGCTACTACTACACCTACGCCCAGACCTACGAGTACCGCGAGCCGCGCTATCGCTCCGGCGAGCGCAGCGGGCGCTATGACCGTAGCTGGTACATCAACAACCGTTGCCGGCTGGCCGTCGCGCCGACCGAGTACGGCGGCCGCAGCGACTACCGCTACGTCCGGGTCTGCCCCGACCGTCGCGGCCGCTACCGCATCACCGGCTAACCGCCGGCGATCCCTGTGAAGGGAAGGGCCGTCCTATTGGGCGGCCCTTTTCTCGCGCGCGCCCCAAAAAACAGCAGGGGAAGTGATCAATTCGCCGCCACGTAGGCGTCGATAGCCTGCAGGTGCAGCGCCACCCGTTCCTCGTCGAGGAAGCTGCCGGTGAAGCTGTTCCGCGCCAGCAGAACCAGTTCCTCCTTCGTCAGCCCCAGCGAGCCCGCCACCGCCCGGTAGTTGTCGCCGACATAGCCGCCGAAATAGGCCGGATCGTCACTGTTGATGGTGGCGTGGAGGCCAAGGTCCAGCATCCGCTTGAGGGGATGCCTGGTCATGTCCTCGACCACGCACAGCTTGTGGTTCGACAGCGGGCAGACGGTCAGGGTCATGTCCATCGCCGCCAGCCGCGCGGTCAGGGCGGCGTCCTCCAGGCTGCGGTTGCCGTGGTCGATACGGTCGACCTTGAGGAGGTCCAACGCCTCCCAGACATACTCCGGCGGCCCTTCCTCGCCGGCGTGGGCGACCTTGAGCAGGCCCCGCTCGCCGGCCGCCTTGTAGACGTTCGCGAACTTCGACGGCGGATGGCCGACTTCCGAGCTGTCGAGGCCGACGCCGGCGATACGGTCCAGGTACGGCTCGGCCGCGCGCAGGGTGTCGAAGGCCGCGTCCTCTTCAAGGTGGCGCAGGAAACAGAGGATCAGCTTGCTGCTGATCCCGTGCTTTGTCTCCGCCGTGCGCATCCCGGCCAGCAGGCCGTCGGCGGCGACGCTGAACGGCAGGCCGCGGTCGGTGTGGGTCTGGGGGTCGAAGAAGATCTCGGCATGGACCCCGCCGTCGGCCGCCAGCCGGTCGAAATAGGCCACCGCCAGATCGTGGAAGTCTTCCTCGGTCTGCAGCACGCCGGCCCCCTGGTAGTAGATGTCCAGGAAGTCCTGCAGGTTGGAGAACTCATAGGCCGCCCGCACGTCCTCCACCGACTTGAACGGCATGTCGACGCGGTTGCGACGACCGAACTCGAACATCTGCTCGGGCTCCAGGCTGCCTTCGATGTGCAGATGCAGTTCGGCCTTGGGCAGGCCGGCGATGAAGGCGTCGAGGTCGGACATCAAGGAAACTCCAGTCGGAACAAGGATTTCGCCCGCCAGACCGTCGCCGGTCAAGTCATGCAAAATGTCGGCTATCCGACAGTATAGTTGTGGTATCCAAAGCGTGAATGTTGAGAATTAGGTAATGGCGACAATCTGTATTAGACTGTCCTCAGCGGCGGCACAGTTTGCATCCGTCGCCTGAGAGACTCCCGTGCTCCCGCTTTTCCCATTTTGGGGAGCTACCCTTGCGTATATTTTCGTTTTACATTCATGATAGCCGGTACAGTGTGCCGACTCTTCAACTCGTGGATGCGATCGACGAGGATCGCGCCCGTGAAATGGCCCAGGCGCGGCTGGATGAATCCATGGCCCACCTCGCCGTCGAGGTTCGCGAAGATGACAACCGCCTGTTCGAACTGACACGCGACTAGGCGCCGGTATTCGGCCCTCCGAGGCCCCCTCTTGCCAAGAATACGGTTCCGCACCACTATCTCCGCTCAAAGGCCCCCTGCCGGCGAAAACCGGCGGGGGCTTTTTCGTTTCTGGAGAGCCCACGGGCCAACTGAGCATGTCCCTTAATCGTCAAGGTCACATTCGTCTGACGTCCCACCCGGGCGTCGGCGGCGCGAGCCGTTTCCCCCTGACCTGGGGAGCCCCCACCGCGCAGGAACGCGGACCGGTGGTGGCCACCGTCAATTCCGGCGTCGATCGCAACGCCATCGGCGCCCACGGCGGCGCCTACAGCGTCTATCGGGCGCTGGCCATTTCTTCGGGCGCCATGAACCCGCTGGTCCGCCCCGACCTGACCGACACCTCGCCGGTCGTCGAAATCGGTCCGCACGATCAGTGGCTGAACGCCGAGAAGATCGTCAGCCTCGACCCCTGGGGCCACCGGGTGGCCCAGGATTTCGGTGGCCTGATCGCCGAGGGCGTCGATATCCGGCCGACCATCGCCATCACCAAGGCGCGGCTGAACCTTCCGGAGATCACCGAGGCGATCAACGCCGGCCGGCTGAAGATCGACGGTGACATCGTCCACGAAAGCCACGACGTGGCGGTCACCAAGGCGGCCATCGACCCGGTCTGGTACCTGCCCGGCATCGCCGAGCGGTTCGATGTCGAGGAAACCCAGCTGCGCCGCACCCTGTTCGAACAGACCGGCGGTATGTATCCCGAGCTGGTCACCCGGCCGGACCTCAAGGTCTTCCTGCCCCCGATCGGCGGCATCACCCTCTACATCTTCGGCGACCCGGCCTTCATCGGTCGCGGCGACAAGCGCCTGACCTGCCGCGTGCACGACGAGTGCAACGGCTCGGACGTCTTCGGCTCCGACATCTGCACCTGCCGCCCCTACCTCACGCACGGTATCGAGGAGTGCGTGCAGGAGGCCCAGAACGGCGGCTCGGGCCTGATCGTCTATAACCGCAAGGAAGGCCGGGCGCTCGGCGAGGTGACCAAGTTCCTCGTCTACAACGCCCGCAAGCGCCAGCCCGGCGGCGACCAGGCGGCCACCTACTTCGAGCGCACCGAATGTGTCGCCGGGGTGCAGGACGCCCGTTTCCAGCAGCTGATGCCCGACATCATCCACTGGCTGGGCATCAGGAAGATCGACCGCTTCGTCTCGATGTCGAACATGAAGTACGACGCCCTGGCCCATGGCGGCATCGAGATCGGCGAACGCGTGCCGATCCCGGACTACTTGGTGCCCGACGACGCCAGCGTCGAGATGGAAGCCAAGAAGGCCGCCGGCTACTACACCCCCGAAGGCGCCCCCAGCGCCGAGGAACTGAGCAAGGTGGTCGGGCGGGGCCTGGACAAGTTCTAGCGCTGAAGCAACGGGTTCCCTCTCCCGCTCGTCGGGAGAGGGTGGCCCCCGAAGGGGGTCGGGTGAGGGCAGCGCCGGCCCATCCGGGGCCCCTCGTTCTGGCGCCGACAGTCACCTTCCATAAGCCGGCGCTGCCCTCATCCGTCGGCTTCGCCGCCACCTTCTCCCGACAAGCGGGAGAAGGAACACCAGAGATGAAATGACCGAACTCGAAGCCGCCCAGTCGCTCCTCACCCCCGCCGCCGTTCGGTCGCGGGCCCATGAGATGCTGTCCCTCGCCCTCGACGGCGACCTCACTGACTGGCGCGTGGATCTGGCCCGCCTCGACCCCGTCGCCGACCGCGTCGCCGCCGTCATCCGCAGCCAGTACCCGTCGCTGCAGGTGCCGTTCCACGCCCGCTGGCGTCACTTCGTGGTCGGCGGAACCGATCTCTGGGCCCAGCTGTCCAGCCGCAACGACTGGGTCGATGCCGCCCACCGCGCCCGCGCCGCCTTCGATCTCGCCATCACCAGCGTCCTGCTCGACGCCGGCGCCGGCCCGGCCTGGTCCTTCGAAGACCGCGCCACCGGCACGATCACCACCCGCTCCGAAGGTCTGGCCGTCGCCAGTCTGCGCCTGTTCGAGTCCGGCGCCTTCTCCACCGGCCCCGATCCCCTGCGGGCCGACAACCTCTCGGCCCTGACCACCAAGCAACTGGCCAAGGGCTTCCAGGTCACCGAGAGCAACCCGCTGCTCGGCCTCGATGGTCGCGCCGACCTGCTGCGCCGCCTGGGCGACCAGGCCGCCACCCGCCCGGACCTGTTCGGCCTCAAGGACAGCCCCCGCCCGGGCGGCCTGTTCGACGCCATCGCCGCCCGCGCCACGGATGGCCGCCTGCCCGCTCCGATCATCCTCGAAGTCCTGCTGGAAGCCCTCGGCCCCATCTGGCGCCACCGCCTGACGCTCGGCGGCCTGCCGCTCGGCGACACCTGGCGCCACCCGGCCATCGTCCGCGACGACCCCACCAACAACCTCGTGCCGATCCACAAGCTCAGCCAGTGGCTGGCCTACAGCCTGATCGAGCCGCTCGAAGAGGCCGGCATCGTCGTCCACGACATCGACGGCCTCACCGGCCTGGCCGAATACCGTAACGGCGGCCTGTTCATGGACGGCGGTGTCTTGCTCCTGAAAGACCCCGCCCAGCAGCATCTCAGCCAGGACGTGTCGCGTCCCCTGATCGTCGGCTGGCGCAGCCTGACCATCGCCCTGCTCGACCGCATCGCCCCTATGGTCCGCGAACGCCTCGGCGTGGCGGAAGCCGACTTCCCGCTCGCCCGCGTGCTCGAAGGCGGGACCTGGGCCACCGGCCGCATCCTCGCGAAGGAGCGCCGCGACGATGGCGGTCCGCCCCTCAACATCGTCAGCGATGGCACCGTCTTTTAGGAGCACCCCATGAAGGGCGTCACCGTCGTCGATCACCCGCTGGTCCAGCACAAGCTGACCCGGCTGCGGGACAAGGACACCTCGACCAAGACCTTCCGCGAGATCATGCGCGAGATCTCGACCCTGCTCTGCTACGAGGCCACCCGCACCCTGGCCCTCGAGAACAGCCCGGTCGAAACGCCGTTCGAAACCACCAGCGCGCCGCAGATCGCCGGAAAGAAGCTGGTCTTCGCCCCCATCCTGCGGGCCGGGGAGGGGATGCTGGAGGGTATGCTCAGCCTGGTCCCCAGCGCCCGCGTCGCCCACATCGGCCTCTACCGCGACCCCACGACGATGGTGGCGGTCGAGTACTATCTGAAGACCCCAGAGACGATGTCCGAACGTCAGGTCATCGTCATCAATCCGCTGCTGGCCACCGGCGGCACCGCCAGCGCCGCCGTCGAGCGGCTGAAGGAGCAGGGCGCCTCGGACCTCTCCTTCGTCTGCATCCTGACCTGTCCCGAAGGGATCGCCCGCCTGCAGGGCGATCATCCGGGCGTCCACATCTGGTGCGCCGCGATTGACCGCGAGCTGGATGCACAGGGCTTCATCCGGCCGGGCATCGGAGACGCCGGCGACCGGCTGTACGGGACCCGCTGACGCAGCCTATCTCCACCCTCGTCATCCTCGGCCTTGTGCCGAGGACCCGTTTTTCAGCGTGCCCGATCGCAAGAGAGGCGCGGCGCAGTGGAAGCAAGTCCTTCGCGGCTCGCGGCGGCTTGCCAATGGGTCCTCGGCATAAGGCCGAGGATGACGACGGAGTGGGGCGATCAGAAGCGCCACACATTCACGCACGACCCCGCCGTCACGGCCAGGTGAACCCGGCCGTCGAGCGTCGCAAGGCTGGCGGAGCGTTTGCCGCCAGCCTTGCCACCATCGCAGTTGGGGGCCGGCAGGTCGACGTCCGTGGTCTTGCCCCTGGCGTCGATGCGGGTCAGCCGCGCCCCGTTATCCTGGGCGACATAGAGATCGCCGCTGGCCGGATCATAGGCCGTCGAGGCCACCTCGCCGGCCGGCAGTTCGGCCAGGGGTTTGGACTTCAGCCCGGCGGCGGTGACGTTGATCCGCGCCAGGCGATGGGCGCCCGCCGACTTGCCGCTGACGAACCAGACCGGGCCGGTCGGTGTGGCGACCCCGGCCAGCACCTCCGAGGTGAAGGCCGTATAGGCGGCGGGCAGGCAGAGCTTCTCGCCTTCGGACACCGTCAGGTCTGCCGAGATGGCCAGCACCGCCACCCCGGCGCTGCGCCCGCAGGCCTCCTCGCCAAGCTTGGTCAGCAGCCGCCAGCCGCCCTGGCCATCGGCCAAAAGCTGTCCCTGGCCGATGTCGCGCCAGGCCTCGGGCCAATCGGCGACCTTGGCCGGGGCCGTCGGCGACCAAAGCACCAGTTTGTAGCCGGGCTCGGTGACGAAGGGCGGAGCCTTGGCCCAGAGCACCATCAAGAGGCTGCCGTCCGGCCCGTCCGCCGCCGCATAGGGCCAGGCGGCCATGTGCAGATAGAGGGGCTTCACGTCCGGAAACGTCGTCGCCGCGTTGAGGTCGCCCAGCCGCAGCGGCCCGCGCTTCTGCGGCTCCATGAAGCCGCCGGTGCGCGGCTTCTCGACCCCCAGGATCCAGCGCTGTCCGGGCTCGACCGGCGTCACCAGATCGCTGTTCCAGCGGCTCGCCGCCCGGCGGCCTTCCAAAGGCGTGAGGCCCTTCAGGTCCAGCAGGGCCAGGCCCTCAGCCGTGCGGATCAGCCGTCCGCCGCCCTCGCCGCCGGAGGGCAGGGTGGCGCTCAGCAGCTTCTCCGGTTCGGCCGCTCCCGCGGCCCCGGCCAGCAGCGCCGCGAACACCGCCCCCAACAGAAGCTTCCGCATGTCTCGCCCCTCTCCAACCGTTGCCGGAACGCCGCATATCACCAAATCATGGAACCGCGCGCTCGCGTATCAGGAGTCACCATGGCGCCTTCCGGGAGAACGTGCGTTAACGTTTGAGCGATGGCTATGGATGGGGTCTATTTCGGTGTCGATGGGGCGTAGGATCGGGGCGGTCGCGAGTATCTTCCTGGGGCTGGCGGCGCTTTCGGCGCTGGGCCCGGCGGCGGCTCAGTCTTTGCGCGGTCCGGCCGCGCCTGGCCCGATCAATCCCAGTCCGGATCAGGCCGCCCAGATGCGGCGCGTGCTCGACAACGCCTCGGCCCACGGTTTCGCGCCGGGCGCCTTCACGCCGCGCGGGACCGACAATGCCGCCCTCGTCGCCGCCACCCTGCGCTACGCCAAAGCCGTGCATTCCGGCCGCCTGCCGGAGTCGGCCTTCCGCGACGACTGGGGCCTGCGTCCCGAAGCCTTCGACCCGGCTCCCGGGCTGGCGGCCGCCGTCGCCAACAACCGCGTCCAGGCCTGGCTAAACGGCCTGCCGCCGCCCTACACCGGCTATCAGCTTCTGCAGAAGGGCCTCGTCCAGTATCGCGAGATCCAGGCCGCTGGCGGCTTCACCCCGCTGCCGGAGATGGACCTCAAGCCCGGCGCCGTCGGCCCGATGGTCGAACTGCTCCGCGCCCGCCTGGCCCAGGAAGACAGGGCGGCGCCCCTGTCGGTCGCCATGGTTCCGCCCGGCGCCCCGGCCGGGACCGCGGCCACCCCGATCTACAACCAAGAACTCACCGAGGCCGTTCAGCGCGCCCAGCGCCGCTTCGGCCAGAACCCGACCGGCGTCTTCACCGCCGGGCTGCGCGTCCAGCTCAACGTCCCGGTCGAGCGCCGCCTCGACCAGATCCTGGCCAACATGGAGCGCTGGCGCTGGCTGCCACAGTCGCTGCCCGAGCACCGCATTCAGGTGAATATCGCCGCCGCCGTGCTGACGGTTTTCGAGGGCGACGAGGCGACGATGTCGATGCGGGCCGTGACCGGCAAGCCGGGGTCGGAAACCCCGATGCTGCGCTCGTCCATCCACAGCATTGTGCTCAATCCGCCGTGGAACGTGCCCGCCGGCATCGCCAGGAACGAGCTGCTCCCCAAGGGGCGCGGCTATCTCGCCGCCAACGGCTTCCGCATCACCGAGAGCGGCGGCCTGCAGCAGGCGCCGGGTCCGGGCAGCGCGCTGGGCCTGATCAAGTTCGATTTCAACAATCGCTATGCCGTCTACCTGCACGACACGCCGTCCAAGGGCCGGTTCGCCAGCTACAGCCGCCTGGCCAGCCACGGCTGTGTGCGGCTTGAAAAGCCGATGGCGCTGGCCCGTCACGTGCTGGCGGGCGACCCCTACTGGACCCCCGAACAGATCGACGCGACCATCGCCGGCGGCAAGACCACCCGCGCCACGGTTCAGCAGCCCGTCGAGGTCTTCCTGCTCTACTGGACCTCCTGGGTGACCGCCGACGGCGGCGTCAACTTCCGCTCCGACCCCTATGGCTGGGACACCCTGCTGATGCAGCGCCTGGCGGCGCAGGGGACGGTTGCGTGACCGACCGCCGGACCCTGCTGAAGGCCGGGCCGGGCCTGCTGGCGGCGGCCTCTGTGGGCCTCCTGGCCCGCCCCGCCGTCGCCCAGGAAGAACCGCCTGGCGAGCCGGTCAGCGCCGATGACCTCAATCTCGCGCCCACCCCGATCCGGCCGCCGCCGGAAGGGGCCCGCCGGCTGGCCTTCCGACATCTGCACACGGGCGAAGAGCTCGATGTCACCTACTGGAAGGACGGCGGCTACGTCTGGGACGGGCTGATGAGCATCAAGAAGCTGCTGCGCGACTTCCGCTCGACCGAGGAGCATCCGATCGACGTGCGGCTGCTGGACATCCTCTTCACCCTGCAGACCCAGTTCAACTCGACCGAGCCCTACCGAATCATCTCCGCCTTCCGCTCGCCGGTGACCAACGCCGCGCTGCAGGACCGCAGCGCCCAGGCCAACGGCAAGAGCGAGGTGGCGACCAAGTCGATGCATATGGAGGGCAAGGCCATGGACGTGCGTCTCAACGACGTTGCCCTGACCGCTTTCAGAGACGCGGCCCTGGCCTTGAAAGGCGGCGGCGTCGGCTATTATGCCGACAGCGGATTCGTTCACCTGGACATTGGCCGGGTGCGCACCTGGCAAGGAACCTAAAAGATGGCTGAGAAGCGTGGTGGCGGTGGTTTCTTCTGGGGTGTGGTCGGCTTCCTCATCGGGGTGGCGGCAACCCTGGCCGTGCTGGCCTTCATGAGCCGCGAGACCAGCGGCGACTTCGATCCGCGCACGGCCGCCGACGAGGCCGCCGAGAGCGCCCAGGAGATCGCACCCGCGGCGCCGGCCTTGCCGGCCCCGACGCCGAAGGCGGAAACCAGGGCGCCGGCCCCGCGCGAGCCCTCGCCGGGAATCGATCCCGACACCGACGACCAGATCGCCGACGATGCCGCCTCTTCCGGCATGACGTCGCGCGCGCCGCCCCCGGAAGAGTGAGGCGTTCCCCCCTGCGGCGATAAGGCTTCCCGCGGGGCCCTTTCCCCCTTGTCCCGGCACGACTCGCGGGTCTAACGTCTGTTTAAGTGCATCTCTGTGCGGGCGTAGGGCGTGGTCGCCCGGTTGCGGCTTCGTCTCTTCTCTCAGACACGGGAGCGGGGGAAGAGGAGCGTTCCGGAGTTGGAACCGACGAATATCGAGTCGCCTGATTACTTTCATAAAGTGGTCGATTGCCAGTGGGCCTGTCCGGCCCATACCCCGGTCCCCGAATACATCCGGATGATCGCCCAGGGTCGGTACGCTGACGCCTACATGGTCAACTGGAAGTCCAACGTCTTCCCGGGGATCCTCGGGCGGACCTGCGACCGTCCCTGCGAGCCGGCCTGCCGGCGCGGACGTGTGGAAGAAGAGCCGGTCGCCATCTGCCGCCTCAAGCGCGCCGCCGCCGACAACAAGGGCGAGCTGAACGGCCGCATGCCGACGCCCAACGAGGTGTGGAACGGCAAGACCGTCGCCTGCGTCGGGGCCGGCCCCGCCAGCCTGACCGTGGCCCGCGACCTCGCCCCGCTCGGCTACAAGGTCGTCATCTACGATCGCGAGCAGAAGGGCGGCGGCATGATCCGCAGCCAGATCCCGCGCTTCCGCCTGCCTGAAGAGGTGATCGACGAGGAAGTCGGCTACATCACCGCGCTCGGTCCCCGGCTGGTGCTGAACCAGGAAGTCACCAGCCTGAAAACCATGCTGGAGGAGTCCTACGACGCCATCTTCGTCGGCACCGGCGCCCCGCGCGGCCGCGATCTGGACGTGCCGGGACGGGCTGAAGCCGCCGCCAACATCCACGTCGGCATCGACTGGCTGTCGTCCGTCTCGTTCGGCCACATCGAGAAGATCGGCCGCCGGGTCATCGTGCTCGGCGGCGGCAACACAGCCATGGACTGCTGCCGCACCTCGCGCCGTCTGGGCGGCGAGGACGTCAAGGTCATCGTCCGCTCCGGCTTCGACGAGATGAAGGCCTCGCCGTGGGAGAAGGAGGACGCGATGCATGAAGGCATCCCGATCTTCAACTTCCTGGTCCCCAAGTCCGTCACCCACGAGAACGGCAAACTGACCGGCGTCTGGTTCGAGAAGGTCGGCTGGCAGACCGGCGAGGATGGCCGCCGCGCGCTGAAGCCCACCGGCGAGCCAGACCAGCATTTCGAATGCGATGACGTCCTGGTCGCCATCGGCCAGGAGAACAGCTTCCCCTGGATCGAGCGCGATGTGCTCGACTTCGACAAATGGGGCATGCCGGTGGTCGGCGAGACCACCTTCCAGTCGTCCAACCCCAAGGTCTTCTTCGGCGGCGACAGCGCCTTTGGACCCAAGAACATCATCTGGGCCGTCGCCCACGGTCACGAGGCGGCTGTCTCCATCGACCTCTACTGCCGGGGCCAGGACGTCAGCCTGCGCCCGCCGCCCGGCGTCACCCTGGCGTCCCAGAAGATGGGCATCCACGAGTGGTCGTATGACAACGACGTCTCCCTCGACGAGCGCCGCAAGGTGCCGCTGATGGAGACCACCCTGGCGCTCAGCTCGATCAAGAACGAGGTCGAGCTCGGCTTCGACGAACAGCTCGCCTACGCCGAGACCCAGCGCTGCCTCAACTGCGACGTCCAGACGGTGTTCAGCGCCCCGGCCTGTATCGAATGCGATGCCTGCGTCGACATCTGTCCGACCGACTGCATCACCTTCACCGCCAACGCCGAAGAGCCGGACCTGCGGGAACGGCTCAAGGCCCCGGCCCTGAACCTCACCCAGGACCTCTACGTCTCCGGCGCCCTGCCGACGGGCCGTGTGATGGTCAAGGACGAGGACGTCTGCCTGCACTGCGGGCTTTGCGCGGAACGCTGTCCGACCGGGGCCTGGGACATGCAGAAGTTCCTGCTCAACACCACCCAAGCGGGGGGATGCCGCTAGTGCCGATCACTGCCGTCAACGACTTCGTCGTCAAGTTCGCCAACGTCAACGGCTCCGGCTCGGCCAGCGCCAACGGCCTGTTCGTCAAATCCATCCTGCGCAGCGGCGTGCCCGTCGCCGCCCGCAACATCTTCCCCTCCAACATCCAGGGCCTGCCAACCTGGTACGAGGTCCGCGTCAGCGGCGAGGGCTGGATGGGCCGGCGGGGCGGGGTCGACCTGATGGTCGCCATGAACCCCCAGACCTGGGACAAGGACGTCGCCGAGATCGAACCTGGCGGCTACCTGTTCTACGACTCCACCCGGCCGATGCCGGCCGACAAGTTCCGCTCGGACATCACCGTCATCGGCGCCCCGCTGCAGCGCATCTGCAACACCGCCTACAGCGACCCGCGCCAGCGCCAGCTGTTCAAGAACATCATCTACATCGGCGTGCTGGCCTATCTGCTCGGCATCGAGAACACGGTCATCGAGACCCTGCTGGCCGAACAGTTCGCGACCAAGCCCAAGCTGATCCCGGCCAATATCGAGGCCTTCCACATGGGCGTCACCTACGCCCGCGAGAACCTCAAACCCCTCGGCCTGCAGGTGAAGACCGCCGACGCCGTCGGCGACCGTATCTTCATCGAGGGCAATGACGCCGCCGGTCTGGGCGCCGTCTATGGCGGGGCGACGGTCTGCGCCTGGTACCCGATCACGCCCTCGACCAGCCTGGCCGAGAGCTTCACCAACTGGTGCCAGAAGCTGCGGGTCGACAAGGAGACCGGTGAATCGAAGTTCGCCATCGTCCAGGCCGAGGACGAGATCGCCTCGATCGGCATGGTGGTCGGCGCCGGCTGGAACGGGGCCCGCGCCTTCACCTGCACCTCTGGCCCGGGCATCAGCCTGATGCAGGAGTTCATCGGCCTCAGCTACTTCGCCGAGATTCCGGCCGTGATCTTTGACGTCCAGCGCGGCGGCCCCTCGACCGGCATGCCGACCCGCACCCAGCAGTCGGACATCCTCAGCGCCGCCTACGCCAGCCATGGCGACACCAAGCACGTCCTGCTGCTGCCCCGCGACCCGGGCGAATGCTTCGAATTCGGGGCCATGGCCTTCGACCTCGCCGACCGTTTGCAGACCACCATCTTCGTCATGCTCGACCTCGACATGGGCATGAACGAGTGGCTGACCGAGCCCTTCAAATGGGATGACGCCAAACAGCTCGACCGCGGCAAGATCATGACCGCCGAGATGCTCGACGCCGGCCGCGACTTCGGCCGCTATCTCGACGTCGACGGTGACGGCGTGCCCTTCCGCACCTATCCGGGCACGCACCCGTCCAAGGGCGCTTACTTCACCCGGGGCACCAGCCGCGACCGCTACGCCCGCTACAGCGAGGAGGGCGCGGTCTATGTCGACAACATGGAGCGCCTGCTCAGGAAGTTCGAGACCGCCAAGAGCCTCGTGCCCCAGCCCATCGAAGCCAAGGCCGGCAAGCCCACCCGTTTCGGCGTCATCCACTACGGCTCCACTGGCCCGGCGATGGACGAGGCCATGGCGGCGCTCGAAGCCCAGGGTCTCTACGTCGACGCCCTGCGCATCCGCGCCTTCCCCTTCCCGGGCGAGGTGTTCGACTTCATCGAGCGGCATGATCTGGTCTTCGTCATCGAACAGAACCGCGACGCCCAGCTGCGCACGCTGCTGATGGCCGAGGGCGGGGTCGATCCGGCCCGATTGGTCAAGATTCTGCACTACGAAGGCGCGCCGATTACCGCCCGCTTCATCACCAAAGAAATCACCGCCCTGATGGGCGCGCCGGTCCAGAGCGAGATGGCCAAATGACCTACATCGCCAAGCCGAAATTCGCCCACCCGTCGCTGCAGCCCAACGCCGTCGGCTACACCCGCCGCGACTACGAGGGCCGGGTCTCGACCCTCTGCGCCGGCTGCGGCCACGACTCGATCAGCGCCGCCATCGTCCAGGCCTGCTTCGAGCTCGACCTCGAACCCCACCGCCTGGCCAAGCTCAGCGGCATCGGCTGCTCGTCGAAGACGCCGGACTATTTCCTGGGCGCCAGCCACGGCTTCAACACCGTCCACGGCCGCATGCCGTCGGTGCTGACTGGCGCCAACCTCGCCAACCGCAGCCTCGTTTATCTCGGCGTCAGCGGCGACGGCGACTCCGCCTCCATTGGTCTCGGCCAGTTCGCCCACTCCATCCGGCGCGGGGTCAACATGACCTATATCGTCGAGAACAACGGCGTGTACGGCCTGACCAAGGGCCAGTTCAGCGCCACCTCCGACAAGGGCAGCAAGTCCAAGAAGGGCGTCGTCAACCATGACAGCGCCATCGACATGGTCAGCCTGGCCCTGCAGCTGGGCGCCACCTTCGTCGCCCGCAGCTTCTCCGGCGACAAGGCCCAGCTGGTTCCCCTGATCAAGGCCGCCCTGCGCCACAAGGGCGCCGCCTTCATCGACACCATCAGCCCCTGCATCGCCTTCAACAACCACGCCGGCAGCACCAAGAGCTTCGACTGGGTTCGCGAACACAACGAGGCGGTCAACAGGTTGGACGTGATGATTGGGCGCTCACCGATCACGGCGGACTATTCGGAAGGCTCCACCGTCCAGGTCGAGCAGCACGACGGCACGGTCCTGACTCTGCGCAAGCTGGCCGCCGACTACGACCCCACGGACCGCATCCGCGCCATGGGCTTCCTGCAGGAGCGGGCGGCGGCGGGCGAGGTGGTCACCGGCCTGCTGTACGTCGACCCGGAAGCCGAAGACCTGCACGACGCGCTCGGCACGACGCGGACGCCGCTGAACGAACTGAACACCGCGGACCTGACCCCAGGCTCGGCGGCGCTGTCGGACATCAACGCCAGCCTGCGGTAGCCCAACATCCTCCCCCGTTGACGGGGGAGGGGGACCACGAAGTGGTGGAGGGGGCGAGGGCCGTGCGCTGACCCGTCCACGCAATCACGGATCAATCGGCGCCGTCCCCGCTTGGGCCTCGCCCCTTCCACCACCGGCTTCGCCGGCGGTCCCCCTTCCCCGTAAACGGGGAAGGATGAGAACGCTCAAACCCCAGCCATCGCCCCCAGCTTCACCATGGTGTTCCAGTTCCTGCTCGTCCCCGGCGCCTTGAACGGCTTCCACGCCACCGCGCTGCCCAGCTTCGACTTGCCCGCCCCCTCCGGAAACGTCACGAACAGCTCCCGCCCGACCAGCTCCATTGTCTCGCCGAACACGGCCTTGGCCCGCACCGCCTCCAGCCCGTTCGCCTCGGGCGTCGTCTTGAACACCGTCACCAGCAGCTTGCTCGGACTCTCCGCCGCGAACTCCGGATAGGGATTGGCGGCCAGGATCGCCTGCCACTCGTCCGCCGTGCGGCACATCCATTCGGTGGTCAGCCCGATCTGCTTGGTCGCCTCGGTCTCGAACAGCGCCTCCAGCTCGGCCGGGTCGCGTCCATCGCTATCGAACACCAGATTGCCGCTGGCGACATAGCTCTGCACCCCGCCGAACCCCAGGTCGGCGACCATGCTCCGCAGCTCGGCGATGTTGACCTTGATCCCGCCGACATTGATGGCGCGCTGCAGAGCGATGATCTTTCCCATCCGCATCCCCTAGCAGATCAAACCTGCGCGCGGCGCCCCGACGTCAGCCTTCCCACCGTCAACGAGGGGCCTACAGTGCTCCGGACGAGCGCCCGTAGAGGCGCCGCGAGGACACATTCAGGAGTTTCCCATGGACGGCGACACCCATGCCAAACCGCAATCGGCCCTGACCGGCGTCGATCTCGACCTGGCCCTGGCCGAGGCCCACATCCCCAGCCTGATGGTCGCCCTGGTCCACCTGACAGGCAATACCGACCACCTGACCGAGGCCCGCCGCCCGGTCTACGAGGTGCTCGGCGACGGCCAGGGCGGCCTGTCGGAGGCCGATGCCCAGGACATTCGCGATCTAGCTCGCACAGCGCTGACCGATTTCGCCAATGGCAAGCCCCTGCCGCCGCCCCCGACGGCTCAGCAGGTCCGCTTCATGATGGATTACGTGGCCGGGGCCGAGATCCCCGAACGCTATGGCCCCATGCTGATGGAGCAGCTCAGCCTCGAAGGTATCGACGCCGACCGCCCGACCTGGACGCCGCAGGAAAAGCAGGCCGCCGCCGACCTGAAGGTCCTGATCATCGGGGCCGGCATGTCGGGCCTGCTGACCGCCATCCGCCTGCAGCAGGCGGGCATCGGCTTCACCATCCTCGACAAGAACCCCGACGTCGGCGGCACTTGGCTGGAGAACAGCTACCCCGGCTGCCGGGTCGACACCCCCAACCACCTCTATTCGCTCAGCTTCGAGCCCAACCACGACTGGCCCCAGCGCTATTCCACGCAGGATGTCCTGCTCCGCTACTTCCAGCGCCTGGCCGACAAGTACGACCTGCGCCGGCACATCGAATTCGGGGCCGAGGTCGCCGAGGCCCGCTACGACGAAGCCGCCTCGACCTGGACCGTCAGCACGAAAGACGGCCGCAGCTTCACCGGCAACGCGGTGATCAGCGCCGTCGGCCAGCTGAACCAGCCCAACTTCCCCAACATCCCCGGCCGCGAACTCTTCAAGGGCCCGAGCTTCCACTCCGCCCGCTGGGACCACTCAGTCGATCTGAAGGGTAAAACCGTCGCCGTCATCGGCACCGGGGCCAGCGCCTTCCAGTTCGTGCCGAAGATCGCGCCGGAGGCCGGCACGCTCACGGTCTTCCAGCGCTCGCCGCCCTGGCTGGCGCCGACCGAGGACTATCACGAGACGGTCGGGGAGGGGAAAAAGGCCCTGCTCGAGCACGTGCCCTTCTACGACAAATGGTACCGCTTCTACCTGTTCTGGACGATGACCGACGGCGTCTATGAAGCCGTCAAGGCCGACCCCGCCTGGAACGGCCCGGCCGGCACCATCAGCGAGGCCAGCGCCGGCCTGCGCGAACTGCTGGTCATGAAGATCGGCGAACAGACCGGTGGCGACGAGGCGCTGTTCGAGGCCATCACCCCGCAATACCCCTTCGGCGGCAAGCGGGCCCTGCGTGACAACGGCGTCTGGATCGAGGCCCTGCGCCGCCCGAACGTCAACCTCGTGACCCAGCCCGTCACCGCCGTCACCGAGGACGGCGTCGTCACCGCTGACGGGACCGAACACGCCGCCGATGTCCTGATCTACGGCACCGGCTTCAAGGCCAGTTCCTTCCTCACCCCCATGACCGTGGTCGGCAAGGGCGGCGTCTCGCTGCACGACGCCTGGGACGGCGACGCCCGCGCCTATCTGGGCATGACCGCCCCGGGCTTCCCCAACTTCTTCATGCTCTACGGCCCCAACACCAACATCGTCGTCAACGGCTCGATCATCTTCTTCTCGGAAGCCTCGGTCCGTTACGTCGTCGAGGCCCTGCGCCTCATGCTGGACAAGGGCGCGAAGGCCATCGAGGTAAAGGCCGACGTTCACGACGCCTTCAACGCCCGCGTCGACGAAGCCAACGCCCAGATGGCCTGGGGCGTCGAGGGGGTCTCCAGCTGGTACAAGAACGCCAAGGGCCGCGTCAGCCAGAACTGGCCCTTCCCGCTGGTCGACTACTGGGAAGCGACTCGGGCGCCGAACCTGACCGACTTCGACCTGCACTGATCTCCGTCATCCCGGACGGCCGCAGGCCGATCCGGGACCCAGGGGGTGACGGAACACCGACCACGCAGCTCCGTCCACCGGTGACCGCCGCCCCTGGGTCCCGGCTCTTCGCTGCGCTACGGCCGGGATGACGGGAGTTGTTCGTTCCCGCGACGCCCCCCTTTCAAAGATCGTCGTTTTCGCTAGCCTCCCCCCACAACAAACCGCCGGGGAGGGCGACATATGACGTTTCAGGGACAGTCCGCGTTCGAGTCCGTTCTGGCGCCGGCTCTGGTGCTGGTAATCTGGTCGCTGCTGGTCTGGGTGTGGATGTACGCCACCCGCTTGCCGGCCATGGGCAAGGCCAAGCTCGACCCGCAGGCCGCCCGCTTCCCGGGCAGCCTCGATGTGCTGCCCGACGGCGCCCGGCAGGTGGCCAACAACTACAACCACCTGATGGAACAGCCGACGATCTTCTACGCCTTGGCCTTCATCACCTATCTGGTCGGGCAGCAGTCGCCGTTTACCGCCATGCTGGCCTGGGCCTATGTGGGCCTGCGCATCGTCCACAGCCTGATCCAGAACACCGTCAACCTGGTGCCGCTGCGGTTCCTGGTGTTCAGCCTGTCGACCATCGCCCTGATGGTCTGGGCCGGCTGCGTGGCGCTCGCCGCCTTCGCCTAGTCCTCTTCGTTCGCCCAGCTTTTCAACAGCTGGTGGGCGATGGCCAGGGGCGGGGGGCAGAACAGGCCTTCGATCTTTCCGGCCAGCAGGTCCCGCGCTTCTTCCTTCGTGAACCAGCGCACCGCTTCCAGCTCGGTCTGGTCCGGGGTCGCCTCGTCGGAGTCGACCTCGGCGATCAGGCCGATCATCAGCGATGACGGATAGGGCCAGGGCTGGGTCGAGTGGTAGCGCACCGACACGGCGTTCAGCCCCGCCTCTTCCTTCAGCTCGCGCGCACAGCATTCCTCGATGCTCTCGCCGGGCTCCAGGAAGCCGGCCAGGGCCGAGAACATGCCCTTGGGCCAGATCGCCTGGCGACCCATCAGGCAGCGGCCCTGATAGGTGGCCAGCATGATCGACACCGGATCGGTGCGCGGGAAGTGCTCGGCGTTGCAGGAGGGGCAAACCCGCTTCCAGCCACCCTCGGCGACAGCGCTTTGTTCACCGCAGTTGGCGCAGTGGCGATGCTTGCGCCGCCATTCGAACATGCCCTTGGCGGTGGCGGCGATGGCCGCCTCCGTGCCCGGCAGCACCATGGCCATGGCCCGCAGGTCCTGGAATTTGCCCAGTCCCTGCAGCGGCCCTTCGGCCGGATCGACGCCGCCTTCGAGATCGAGCGCGAACACCGCCGTGTCCTTCCACAGCCCCATGAACAGCAGCCGCTCCCAGCCGTTCGACAGCTCGGTCGCCATTGCCGCCGGCAGGTAGCTGAGCTGGGTCTTGCCGTCGGCCGTCTCGGTCAGCGGCGCGCCGTTCCACAGGGCCACGGCCAGGGAGCCCGGATCATTGAGCTTCTCCTCGATCCAGGCGGCGTCGGACCGTCGCTCGCTGGCGCGGTCGAGGGGGTTGCCGGTGAAGACGTTGGCGATTTCGGAGAGAGGCATGGGCCAAGCCTACCCGGGGGCCGTGACCCTCGCCAAGCGGCTTCCCCCGCCGGCGAGAAAATTCCTGGTCCGGCCTGAATTTTCAAAGAACGCTGATTGCAATCATCAGTTGAAGGGGGCAGGCTCCGCCACTTCAGTCGGGGAATGTGGATGAGTGAACAATCGATCGACCGTCGGGGCCCGGGCATGGCTGCGGCCTCACTGATCCTCGGCGTCTTCGGGCTGATGCTGGTGTGGATCCCGCTGTTCGGCATGATCGCCTGGATCCTGTCGCCGCTCGGCTTGGTGCTGGGTCTGGTCGCCATGGGCAATCCGGCCGGGCGCGGCGTGGCCATCGCCGGGGTGACCTGTTCGGCCATCGGCCTCCTGGCCTGCATCGGCTGGGCCATGCTTTTCAGCTTCAGCGTCTCCATCTGAGCCCGCCCGCAGCCAAAGGGCTCTTGCGTCCGGCCGCTTCCGTCGCGATATAGGCCTCGGAGATCGGCGATGGGCGGAGTCCTCGCCAACCTGGTCAGGGCCGGAAGGCAGCAGCCACAACGAGATTTGCTCCGGGTCGTCGTCCGGTCTCCACCTCTTCCCTCATCGTGATCGCCGATGCATCGCCCGCCCTTTCGGCGCGCGGCCGCGATGACGTAGAGTGGCGTCTCAACGAAGATTCCCCGGCCCACCGCCGGGCCGCCGAAGGCCTCGATGTCCGACACCGCACCGCCCTGGGATGAAGACGAGCCGACCCCCGAGGTTGAAGAGCGCGACACCTTGACCGTCGACATTTTCGGCGAGCCTGACCCGGAGCCTCAGCCCGCGATGCCCGCCGCCCAGGGGCTCGCCCCCATGCCCGCGCCGCCGACCGCCGACGGCCCCGCCTACACCGTGCTGGCCCGCAAGTACCGGCCGCGCAATTTCGACGACCTGATAGGCCAGGAGGCGATGGTCCGCACCCTGACCAACGCCTTCGCCACCGGCCGCATCGCCCACGCCTTCATGCTCACCGGCGTGCGCGGGGTCGGCAAGACCACCACCGCCCGTCTGCTGGCCCGGGCCCTCAACTACGAGAGCGAGACGGTCCACCAGCCCTCCATGGACCTGACCGTCGAGGGCCGCCATTGCGCCGCCATCGTCGAGGGCCGCCACATGGACGTGCTGGAGCTCGACGCCGCCAGCCGCACCAAGGTCGACGAGATGCGCGAGCTTCTCGACGGCGTCCGCTATTCGCCGGTCGAGGCCCGCTACAAGGTCTACGTCATCGACGAAGTCCACATGCTGTCGACGGCGGCGTTCAACGCCCTCTTGAAGACGCTGGAAGAGCCGCCACCGCACGCCAAGTTCATCTTCGCCACCACCGAGATCCGCAAGGTGCCGGTGACCATCCTCAGCCGCTGCCAGCGCTTCGACCTGCGCCGCGTCGAGCCGCCGGTGCTGGCCGCCCACCTCGAAAAGATCTGCGAAAAGGAAGGCGCCAAGGTCGAGGCCGAGGGCATCGCCCTCATCTCCCGCGCCGCCGAGGGCAGCGTCCGCGACGGCCTCTCCATCCTCGATCAGGCCATCGTCCAGACCGATCCCGGCCAGATCGTCCCGGCCAAGGTCGTCCAGGACATGCTGGGCCTCGCCGACCGGTCGCAGACCATCGAGCTGTTCGAACAGATCATGCGCGGCGAGACCGGCGCCGCCATCCACACCTTCCGCACCCTTTGGGGCTTCGGCGCCGACCCGGTGCAGGTGGTCCTCGACCTGCTGGAACACAGCCACCAGGCTGCCGTCTCCAAGGCCCTCGGCCCCGATGCGCTCGCCATGCCGAAGGAACAGGCCCAGCGCCTCGCCGCCGTCGGCGCGCTGGCCAGCGCCGGATCCCTCTCGCGCCTGTGGCAGATGCTGCTCAAGGCGCATGACGAAGTCCGCCGCGCGCCTGATCCCTCAGCCGCCGTCGAGATGGCCCTCATCCGCCTGACCTACGCCGCCGACCTGCCCGGCCCCGAGGAGGCCCTGAAAGCCCTGCGCGACGGCGACCCGCTGCCCGGCGGTCCGTCTGGTGGCGGCGGCGGCGGCCAGTCCTCCGGCGGCGGCGCGGTGGCCCAGGCCCGCTTCGCCCAGCCGGTCATGCAACAGGCCGCGCCCCAAACCTCGGCCCTGACCGACGCCGCCACGCTCGCCACCTTCGACGACGTCCTCAAGCTGATCGAGGCCAAGCGCGACATCGGCATCAAGCTCGACGTCGACCGCTACCTGCGGCTGGTCAGCTACCGCCCGGGCGCGATCGTCTACGAACCGGCCCCCAACACCCCGGCCAACTTCGCCGGCCGGCTGGTCTCCCGCCTCAAGGAATGGACCGGCCAGCCCTGGCTGGTCGCGGCCGAGGGCGGCGGCGGCGCCGAGACCGCCTGGGAAAAGCAGAAACGCGAGCAGAAGGAAGCCCGCGCCGAGATCGAGGCCGACCCCTTCGTCCGCTCGGTGATGGAAGCCTTCCCGGGCGCCGAGATCCTCGGCGTGAAGCAGCTTGCCATTCCGCAAGGGGAAGCGGCTACCGAACCGCCTATGGAACCGGAAGACGAGGATTAGCCACAGCGTCCTTCTCCCGCTTGTCGGGAGAAGGTGGCCCGCGAAGCGGGTCGGATGAGGGCAGCGCCGGCCTTTGAAGGCTGGCATCGCCAATCACCCGACGCTGGCGCTGCCCTCACCCGACGCCCTCCGGGCGCCACCCTCTCCCGACAAGCGGGAGAGGGGAAAAGATAAAAAGGGGAGAAAACCAATGACCGCAGCCAACGGCCGCAAGTCCATCTTCATCACCGGCGCCGCCTCGGGCATGGGCCTGGAGACCGCCCGCCTGTTCGCGGGCGAAGGCTGGTTCGTCGGCGCGGTCGACGTCAACGTCGCCGGCCTGGACGCCCTGAAGGCCGAGCTGGGCGACGCCGTCCAGACCCAGGTCCTCGACGTCACCGACCGCGCCGCCTACGCCGCCGCGCTCGATACCTTCGCCAAGGCCACCGACGGCAAGCTCGACCTGCTGTTCAACAACGCCGGCATCGGCCGTGGCGGCCCGTTCATCGACCAGACCTGGGAAGACGTCATGGCCGTGGTCAACATCAACTTCGTGGCGGTCCTCAGCGGCATCCACCTGGCCGCCCCGCTGCTTAAAAGCACGCCCAACAGCCTCTGCTTTACCACCTCGTCCTCGTCGGCCATTTTCGGCATCCCCAACATCGCCGTCTATTCGGCCACCAAACATGCGGTGAAGGGCCTGACCGAAGCCCTGTCGGTCGAGCTGGCCGCCCATGGCGTGCGCGCCGCCGACACCCTGCCCGGCATGATCGACACCCCCATCCTGCCCGACGAAGCCAAGGCCAACGCGCCGAAAGAGGGCATGTGGCGCCTCACACCTCCGCGAGAAGTCGCCCAGGCAGTCTGGGACGCCTACCATTCGACCAAGATCCACTGGTATGTCCCGACTGAACTCGAGGCTTACGACGTGATGCAGACCCAGGCGCCCGAGGCGATCCGGGACCAGATGCTGAGCGCCGGCGGCCTCTTCAGCGAAGGAAACAAGACGCCATGAAAGACCTCCAGGGGCTGATGAAGCAGGCCCAGGCCATGCAGGCCAAGCTGGCCGAAGCCCAGGAAAAAGTCGCCGCCATCGTCGTCGAAGGCACGTCGGGCGGCGGCATGGTCAAGGTGACGCTCCGGGGCGCCGGCGAACTCTCCGGTGTCGAACTGGACGAATCCCTGCTGGCCCCCGGCGAAGGCGAGGTCATCGCCGACCTCCTCGTCGCCGCCCACGCCGACGCCCGCCGCAAGCTGGAAGCCCAGACGGCGGAGCTGATGCAGGCGGCGGCCGGCCCGCTGGCCGGCATGAAGATTCCGGGGATGCCGTTCTAGGTGGCCTCCGTCGCCGGACCCGAGATCGAACGCCTCATCAGCCTGCTGGCCAAGCTGCCGGGCCTCGGCCCCCGCTCGGCCCGGCGCGCGGCCCTGACTCTGCTCAAGCGCCGCGACCAGCTGCTCGGCCCCCTGGCCAGCGCCCTCGCCGACGCCCAGGCCAACGTCAAGACCTGCTCCGTCTGCGGCAGCCTCGACACCCGCGACCCCTGCAGCCTCTGCGCCGACTCCTTGCGCGACCGCACCCTGATCTGCGTGGTCGAGGAGGTCGGCAGCGTCTGGGCCATGGAGCGGGCAGGGGCCTTCCGGGGCCGTTACCATGTGCTCGGCGGCCTGCTCTCGGCCCTCGACGGCGTCGGCCCCGACAACCTGCGCATCAACGAACTGACCGCCCGCGTCACCGAAGGCGAGATCCGCGAGGTGGTCCTGGCCCTGCCCGCCACCGTCGACGGCCAGACCACCGCCCACTACATCGCCGAGCGCCTCTCGAACCTCGACGTCGCCGTCACCATGCTGGCCCGAGGCGTCCCCGTCGGCGGCGACCTCGACTGGCTGGATGACGGCACCATCGCGCAGGCCATGCGCGCGCGGCGGCCGGCCTGACCCTCCCTTCCGACTATCCCGACGAAAGTCGGGACCCAGCTGGCAAATCAGAAGACAGGCTGGCGCTGATCAGAACCGAAGCTCATCCGCCAATGGACACTGGGTCCCGACTTTCGTCGGGATGATCGGAGGTGTGGGAGGGCTGTGCGGGACTCGCTTTCCACGCTAAGAACCAACCATGAACGCCGCCACGCTTGCTCTCATCGTCGCCGTCGCCTTCGCGCTGCTGGCCGTCGTCGCCCTCGCCTGGGCCCTGATGGAGCGCCGGCGCGCCGCCGCCGCCGAGGCCAAGGCCTGGTCGCTGCAGGAACAGTTCACCACCGCCGACGCCCGCGCCCGCATGCTGGAGGACCAGTCCGGCGCCACCGCCGAACTCCTGAAAGCCCAGGCCCTGCAACAGGCCGGCGCCGTCGCTGAGGAAGTGCTCAAGCGCACCGAGGAGTCCTTCCGCAACCGCGAGCTCGTCGCCCAGGAGCGCATCGCCAACCAGCTGAAACCCGTCGCCGACACCCTCGCCAAGTTCGAGGCCCAGGTCACCGCCGTCGAGAAAGCGCGCTCGGAAGAGCAGGGCGGTCTCAAGCAGCAGATCGCCGCCCTGATGGACGCCTCGGTCGCCACCCAGGCCGAGGCCCGCAAACTGTCCGCCGCCCTGCGCCGCGGGGCCGGGGTGCAGGGTCGCTGGGGCGAACAGACCCTGCGCAACGTGCTGGAGGCCGCCGGCCTCGCCAACCAGTACGACTTCGTCGAACAGTTCAGCCTCGACACCGAGGAGGGCCGCCGTCGCCCGGACGTCAAGGTCCGCATGCCGGCCGGCGCCGTTTTCGCCATCGACGCCAAATGCTCGCTCAACGCCTTCATGGACGCCCAGGAACATGCCGACGAGACCCTGCGCGAGGCCGCCATGGTCCGCCACGCCGCCAGCGTGCGCGGCCACATGCAGTCCCTGTCGGCCAAGGCCTACTGGGACCAGTTCGCCTCCGAGCGCTCGCCCGACTTCGTGGCCATGTTCGTGCCCGGCGACGGCTTCCTGGCCGCCGCCCTGGAGCGCCTGCCCGACCTGATGACCGAGGCCATGGACAAGCGCGTCCTCATCGTCACCCCCACCACCCTGTTCGCCCTCTGCAAGGCCGTCGCCTACGGCTGGCGGGTCGAGGAACAGGCCGCCAACGCCGATCACATCGCCAGGCTGGGCCGCGACCTCTACAGCCGCCTCTCGACCATGGGGACCCACGTCGCCGCCATGGGCAAGGCGCTGGAGACCGCCACCGGCCGCTACAACCAGTTCGTCGCCAGCCTCGAGACCCAGGTCCTCACCCAGGCCCGCCGCTTCGAGGACCTGAAAGTCGATCACGAGGGCAAGGACCTGCCCGAACTGGGCCCCATCGAGGGCGGCGTCCGGCCGCTGGCCAAACTGACCGTCGACGCCCCGGCGCCCTCCGACAAACACTAGACCCCGCAACCCGCCCCAGCTTGACGCTCGGGTATCGAGCTCTTACCTCCCCGCCATGGCCATCCGTCGCATCCTCACCGTCGACAACGCCGCCGATCTGGCGGTGCTGAAGAAGAAGTCCGTTCCCGTGGAGACCGTCACCGACGCGCACCGCGCCCTGATGGACGACATGCTGGAGACCATGTACGCCGCCCCCGGCATCGGCCTGGCCGCCGTGCAGGTGGGCGAACCCCTGCGCATCATCGTCATGGACCTGGCCCGCGACGGCGAGGAGCCTGCCCCGCGCTACTTCGTGAACCCCGAAATCGTCGAGAAGAACGACAGCCTCGCCCCCTACGAGGAAGGCTGCCTGTCGGTGCCGGAGATCTACGAGACGGTCGAGCGCCCCGACCAGGTCCACATCCGCTACCTCGACTACAACGGCAATCAGGTCGATGAGGCCGCCGACGGCCTCTACGCCGTCTGCATCCAGCACGAGATGGACCACCTCGAAGGCGTCCTCTTCATCGACCACCTCTCCCGCCTGAAGCGCGACCGGGCGATCACCAAGGTGAAGAAGGCCGCCAGAGCAGCCTGATTACGGGCCGCCTAACCCAGCGCCGTCGCTTCCGCGTCGCTGAACACCCGCGACCGCGTCAGGAACCGCACCTCGCGCCCGTTCTCCAGGCTGAACATCCCGCCGCGCCCGGGCACGACGTCGATGATCAGTTGGGTATGGCGCCAGTACTCGAACTGCTCGGCGCTCATGAAGAAGCCGGCCCCGCCGATCTCGCCCAGCCGCACGTCGCCATCACCGATCCTGTAGTCGCCGACCGCGAAGCACATCGGCGCCGAGCCGTCGCAACAGCCGCCCGACTGGTGGAAGAGCACGGGGCCGTGCTCCTCCACCAGGGTCGCGATCAGCGCCAGCGCGGCCTCTGTCGCGACCACGCGGGGAGGGGGAGGGCTCACCCGCCGGATCCCTAGAAGAACCCGAGCTTCTTGGGCGAATAGCTGACCAGCATGTTCTTGGTCTGCTGGTAGTGATCGAGCATCATCCGGTGGTTCTCGCGGCCGATCCCTGACGACTTGTAGCCGCCGAAGGCCGCGTGGGCCGGATAGGCGTGGTAGCAGTTGGTCCACACCCGGCCCGCCTGGATGGCCCGTCCGAACCGGTAGCAGGTGTTGGCTTCCCGGCTCCAGACGCCCGCGCCCAGCCCGTAGAGGGTGTCGTTGGCGATCGACAGCGCCTCAGCCTCGTCCCTGAAGGTCGTCACCGACACGACGGGACCAAAGATCTCCTCCTGGAACACCCGCATCCGGTTGTGACCCTTCAGCACCGTCGGCTTGACGTAGAAGCCATCGGCCAGCTCGCCGCCCAGGACATTCCGTTCGCCGCCGATCAGAACTTCCGCGCCCTCCTGCCGGCCGATGTCGAAATAGCTGACGATCTTCTCCAGCTGTTCCGAGGACGCCTGCGCCCCGATCATCGTGGCCGGGTCCAGCGGATCGCCCTGCACGATGGCCGCTACCCGCTTCAGCGCCCGTTCCATGAAACGGTCATAGATCCGCTCGTGGATCAGCGCCCGGCTGGGACAGGTGCAGACCTCGCCCTGGTTGAGGGCGAACATCACGAACCCCTCGATGGCCTTGTCGAAAAAGTCGTCGTCCTCGCGCGCCACGTCCTCGAAGAAGATGTTCGGCGACTTGCCGCCCAACTCCAGCGTCACGGGGATCAGGTTCTGGCTGGCGTACTGCATGATCAGCCGGCCCGTCGTCGTCTCGCCGGTGAAGGCGATCTTGGAAATGCGCGGGCTGCTGGCCAGCGGCTTGCCGGCTTCCAGCCCGAAGCCGTTGACGATGTTGAGCACGCCGGGCGGCAGAATGTCGGCGATCAGCTCGGCCCACAGGCAGATGCTGGCCGGCGTCTGCTCGGCGGGTTTCAGCACCACGCAATTGCCCGCCGCCAGCGCTGGCGCCAGCTTCCAGCAGGCCATCAGCAGCGGGAAGTTCCAGGGGATGATCTGCCCCACCACGCCGAGCGGCTCATGGAAGTGATAGGCCACCGTGTCGTCGTCGATCTGGCTCAAGCTGCCTTCCTGGGCCCGGATGCAGCCGGCGAAATAGCGGAAGTGGTCGATGGCCAGCGGCAGATCGGCGGCCGTGGTCTCGCGGATCGGCTTGCCGTTGTCCCAGGTCTCGGCCCGGGCCAGCAGGTCCAGGTTTTCCTCCATGCGGTCGGCGATGCGGTTCAGCATCAGGGCGCGCTCGGCGACGCTGGTCTTGCCCCAGGCGTCCTTGGCGGCGTGGGCGCTGTCCAGAGCCCGGTCGACGTCGGCGGCGCTGGAGCGGGCGATCTCGCACAGCTTGCGGCCGTTCACCGGGCTGATGTTGTCGAAGTAACGGCCCTCGGCGGGGGCGACCCACTGGCCGCCGATGAAATTGTCATAGCGCGCCGCGAAGGGCGCGGCCTGGGCGTGGATGGTTTCGTGCTTGGTCATGGGCGTCCTCCGACGGTCTGGTTGTTGCCCAATCCCCGCCAGAACAGCCCCTCTGGTCAATTGCCGGGCGCCGCTCCCGCCCTGTTCTCCGCAAGAATTCAGTGGACATACCCCGGTCTTCGCGACAGCCTGATGCTTGAGGCGACAGTAAGAGCGCCGGTGTCGCATTCTGCGACACAATGGAGGCCCAGGACATGATCGCCACGACTGCCGTCCAGGAAGCACGCCGCGCCTATTTCAAGCAGGGCGTGCTGCCGGCTGACCAGTTGGGTCACGCTATCCTGCGCTCCTGGATGCGCTGCTCCGACATGGGCCTCGACGCCGCCGCCCCGGCCGCCGCCCCCGACGCCAGCGCCGCGGAGATGCGCGCCCTCCAGGACCGCCACGAGGCCCTGCGCCGCCTCTGCCGCCCCGAACTGGACGCCCTCCACGCCGAGGCGCGCGAGACGGGTGGCATCGTCATCCTCACCAACCCCGAGGGCGTCGTGCTCGACGCCGTCGGCGATCCGGGCTTCGCCGGCCGCGCCGCCCAGGTCGCGCTGCGCCCTGGCGCCGCCTGGCAGGAGGGCGCCGCCGGCACCAACGCCATCGGCACCGCCATCGCCGAGCGACGCCCCGTCGCCGTTCACGGGGCAGAGCATTTCTTCGACGCCCACCGCGAACTGACCTGCGCCGCCGCTCCCATCGTTGACGGCCGCGGCGCGGTGATGGGCGTGCTCGACATGTCCGGCCATGCCGCCGTCCAGCACCTGCACGCGCTGGGTCTGGTGAAACTGGCCGTCGAACAGATCGAGCACCGCCTGTTCCAGCAGGCCTTCGCCGGCTGCACCGTGGTCCGTTTCCACAGCGACGCGGCCCTGCTCGGCGCCGCGCGCCAGGGCGTCCTGGTGTTCGACGACGACCGCCTGGTCGCCGCCAACAAGCGGGGACTCAGCCTCACCGGTCGCAGCTGGGCGGATCTCGACGAGACCCGCTTCGATGACCTCTTCGACGCCGACCTCACCCGCCTCGAGGGCCCTGCCCAGCTGGTCACCGCCGCCGGGGATCGTTTCCACGCCGCCGTCGATCGCACCGGCCTGGGCGCCAGCCGGCCCGCGCCGGCGGCGCTGTCCGACGCCCCGCTGCGCGACACCGAGCTCGCCGCCATGAGGGCCGCCCTCGACGCCTGCAACGGCAACGTCAGCGCGGCGGCCAAGCGCCTCGGCGTCCACCGCGCTACCCTGTACCGCCGCCTCCTCTCGGCCTGACCGCCGCCCGCCCGGGGCGATCACGCCGCCTTCCGATCATTTGACTCGCCTGTGATCGGCTCCACATTCCACAAGGGGCCGTACCGGAGAGACCAGATGCTGATCCGCCACGCCGGCGACCTGACCGAGAACGACGTCACCCCGCACGGCCTCTACCTGCGCCGCCGGGAGTTCATGGCCGGGACCATCGCCCTGGGCGCCGCCGGCCTCGCCGCCTGCGCGCCGGAAGACGTCGCCGCCGCCCCGCTCAAGGCCGCAAAGTCCCGCTACACCACCACCGAAAAGCTGACCCCCTTCAAGGACGTCACCACCTACAACAACTTCTACGAATTCGGCGTCGACAAGTCCGACCCCGCCGCCAACGCCGGCAAGCTCAAGACCCGCCCCTGGACCGTCAAGGTCGACGGCGCCTGCGCCAAGCCGGGGACCTACAATCTCGAGGACATCCTCAAGATCAGCCCCTTGCAGGAGCGCATCTATCGCCTGCGCTGCGTCGAGGGCTGGTCGATGGTCATCCCCTGGATCGGCATCCCGCTGGCTGACATCCTCAAACGCTACCAGCCGACCTCGAAGGCCAAATTCGTCGCCTTCGAAACCCTGCTGCGCCCCAGCGAAATGCCCGGCCAGCGCCGCGCCGTCCTGCAGTGGCCCTATCGCGAGGGCCTGCGCATGGACGAGGCCATGCACCCGCTCGCCTTCATGGCGGTCGGCCTCTACGGACAGACCCTGCTGAACCAGAACGGCGCCCCCATGCGCCTCGTCGTGCCCTGGAAGTACGGCTTCAAGTCGATCAAGAGCATCAGCCGCATCAGCTTCACCGAGACCCAGCCCAAGACCGCCTGGCAGCTGTCGGCGCCGCAGGAGTACGGCTTCTATTCCAACGTCAATCCCGCCGTCGACCACCCGCGCTGGAGCCAGGCCAGCGAGCGCCGCATCGGCGAGTTCATCCGCCGCAAGACCCTGCCCTTCAACGGCTACGGCGAGGTCGCCGGCCTCTATGCCGGCATGGACCTGCGGAAGTTCTACTGATGAGTTCCAAGACCAAGGACCGCCTCGTTTACACGGCGGTCTGGCTGGCCTGTTTCGCCCCCATCCTGTGGCTGGCCTGGCGCCTGCTCAGCGGCGACCTCGGCGCCAACCCCATCGAGGCCCTGATCCGCCAGCTCGGTGTCTGGGGCCTGCGTTTCGTGCTGATCAGCCTGGCCATCACCCCCGCCGCCCGCCTGCTGCGCCAGCCCCGCCTGATCCGCTTCCGCCGTACGGTCGGCCTGTTCGCCTTCGCCTATGTGCTCCTGCACTGGGGCGCCTACGTCGGCGTCGATCAGTTCTTCGACTGGGCCGCGGTGCTGAAGGACATCTACAAACGCCCCTTCATCACCATCGGCATGACCGCCTTCGTGCTCCTGATCCCGCTCGCGGTGACCAGCACCAACGCCGCCATCCGGGCGCTCGGCCCCGTGCGCTGGAAACGCCTCCACCGCCTGATCTACGTGATCGCCCCGCTGGGGGTGCTGCACTACTACATGCTGGTGAAGGCGGACCATCGGCCGCCGTTGATCTATGCGGCGATCCTGGCGGTGCTGCTTGCCTATCGACTATGGGAGTGGCGCCGCAAGCGCCGCTAACCTCCCTCCCCGAATTGGGGAGGGCAGACGCGCGGTTACGCGCGTCGGGTGGGGAAGTCGGTCACTGACTTTCGAGAGAAGGCACTGAGAAGCCTGACCGGTGGGGCCGGTGACCCGCTTCCCCACCCGGCGCGCAACGCGCGCCTGCCCTCCCCAATTCGGGGAGGGAGGTCGCGAAGCCCCCTACTGCCTCTTCTCCTGCGCCGCCTCGGCCTTGTCCTCGCGCGAGCTCTCCGCCAGGTCTTCCTGGGCGTTCGCCGCCGTGTCCTTCACGGCGTCGGCGGCTTCCGCCCCGGCTTCCTTGATCGCCGCGCCGGCTTCCTTGACGTCCGGGTCGTTGGCGATGTCGTGGGCGGCCTCCTTGACCTCGGCTCCGGCGGCCTGCGCCCCTTCCTTCAGTTCGGCCCGGTCCTGGCTGTCGCAGGCGGCGAGGGTCAGGCCGACAGCGGCCAGGGCGACGAGAGCAAGCGAACGCATGGACAATCTCCGTGAATGTTCCGCCACATCAACGAACCGTGATCGCCCCGGTTCCCGTCCCTTCCTACCGAGCCCCCGAACCGCTACATGCCCCGCCATGCGTCTCGCCTTCCTCGGCACTCCCGACTTCGCCGTCATCAGCCTGGCCGCCCTCCTCGAGGCCGGCCACGACATCGCCTGCGTCTACAGCCAGCCCCCGGCCCCGCGCGGCCGTGGCCAGGACCTCAAGCCCTCGCCGGTGCACCAGTTCGCCTTGGACCATGGCCTCACCGTCCGCACGCCCAAATCCATGAAGTCCGACGAGGAGATCGCCGCCTTCCAGGCCCTGGGTCTCGACGCCGCCGTCGTCGTCGCCTTCGGCCAGATCCTCAAGCCCGGCATCCTCGAGGCCCCGCGCCTCGGCTGCTTCAACCTGCACGGCTCCATCCTGCCCCGCTGGCGCGGCGCGGCGCCCATCCAGCGCGCCGTCATGGCCGGCGACGAGATCACCGGCGTCCAGGTCATGCGCATGAGCGAGGGGCTCGACGAGGGCGCCGTGATCGCCACGGCGACCACCCGCATCGGCCGCTACGACACCGCCGGCACGATCCACGACCGCCTGGCCCAGCTCGGCGCCCGCCTCCTCGTCGACACCCTGCCGGCCATCGAGGCCGGAACCGCCGTCGAAACCCCCCAGGCCGAAGAGGGCGTGACCTACGCCCGCAAGATCACCCCCGCCGAGGCCCGCCTCGACTGGTCCCGCCCGGCCGAGGAGATCGACCGCCAGATCCGCGGCCTCTCCCCCTTCCCGGGCGCCTGGTTCGAGGCCCCGTCGACGCGCGGCCCCACCCGCGTGAAGGCCCTGATGTCCCACGTCGAGGATGCCTCCGGCCTGCCCGGGACCGCCCTCGACGACAGCCTGCTGATCGCCTGCGGCGACGGCGCCGTCCGCCTGCTGGAACTGCAGCGCGAGGGCAAGGGCCGCCAGCCGGCCGACGTCTTCCTGCGGGGCTTCCCGGTCGCGGCCGGCACGGTCCTGGCCTGATGCCCCGCTACCGCCTCACCGTCGAATACGACGGCCGCCCCTACCGCGGCTTCCAGGCCCAGGCCGAGCTGCCGAGCGTCCAGGGCGCCATCGAGCGCGCCGTCAAAGCCTTCTGCGGCGAGGACATCCGGCTGATCGCCGCCGGCCGCACCGACACCGGCGTCCATGCCACGGGCCAGGTCATCCATATCGATCTGGAAAAGGACTGGCCGGCCCGCACCGTGCTGCAGGCGATCAACGCCCACCTGGTGCCCGAGCCTATCGCCATCCTGGATGCCTCGGTGGCTGAGGGCGACTGGCACGCCCGCTTCAGCGCCATCGAGCGCCGCTACCTCTACCGCATCCTCAACCGCGAGGCCCGCCCGGCCCTCGACCTGGGCCGCGTCTGGCACGTGAAGAAGCCGATCGACGCGGCGGCCATGCACGCCGCCGCGCAAGCGCTCGTCGGCCACCACGACTTCACCACCTTCCGCGACATGCAGTGCCAGGCCAAATCGCCGCTGAAGACCCTGGACGTTGCCGACGTCCGCCGCGAGGGCGACCAGGTCCTGCTGGTCTTCACCGGCCGCAGCTTCCTTCATCGGCAGGTTCGCTCGATGACCGGCACGTTGCTGGAAGTCGGCGTCGGCCGCTGGACGGCGGAGGATGTGAAGGCGGCGCTGGAGGCGAAGGACCGCACGGCCTGCGGGCCGGTCGCGCCGGCGGATGGGCTCTATCTGACCGGCGTCGCCTACTGACGACGGGTGCGCGATTCCGCCCCCTTAGGGGGCGGGGGACCGCGGCCGAAGGCCGTGGTGGTGGGGGTCACCGTCAGCAGAGACCTGCCCGATGTGCCGCGTCCCTGACCGTTGACCCCCTCAGTCGGCTCCGCCGACAGCTCCCCCTGAGGGCAGGGCTATCGCATATGGCGTGAAACTGCTCACCAGCTCCTCTCCCTAAGGGAGAGGAAGGGGCCCGCGCTGCGCCAGCAGCGTGGGAAGGAGAGGGTTTACG
Source organism: Caulobacter sp. NIBR1757 (assembly GCF_027912495.1). GTDB lineage: Bacteria > Pseudomonadota > Alphaproteobacteria > Caulobacterales > Caulobacteraceae > Caulobacter. Next base: position 1,052,326 of record NZ_CP115463.1, read on the forward strand.
AACGCCTGAAGCTAATCCCCACGGTCCTTAAACCCTCTTCCTCCCACCGCTTCGCGGCGGGCCCCTCCTTCTCCCTTAGGGAGAAGGGAAAGAAAGGCCGACATTTCCATATGCGATAGCCCTGCCCCTGAGGGGGAGCGACCACGTTCCTTAGTCCATCAAACTCGCCGGCACCTTGCCGCCGTTCTCGCTGAGCTTCTTCAGCACCGCCTTGTGCAGCCAGATGTTCATCGCCGCGCTGTCCGACTTGTCACCGGTGTAGCCCAGCTCATCGGCCAGGTCCTTGCGCTCCTGCAGGCTGCTCTCCATCCCGACCAGCTTCATCAGATCGACGATCGAAGTGCGCCAGTTCAGTTTCTGCGGATTGTTCGCCGCCATGTCCTCGAGGACCGCCTCGATATCGACCGGCGCCGGGGCCTGGGCGTGCGCCTGCTCCTGCGGCGTCGGACCCGGCTGCGCCTGCGGCGTCGGCGCGGGGGCCGGCGCGGCCTTCGGCTTGTGGCCGAAAATCTTGCCCAGGATGTTGCTGAAGATACCCATGGTCGTCCCTCACGCTGCGGCGGCCAACGGGCCGCTCCGAGCAGAAGGAAGCCCCGAAGCCCCGCTTCGTTGCCTGCCAAATAATATGTCTAGACATATTCATCCGACTTTGGCGGGCCCGACCCACGCCCGTCGCCTCAGCCCTCCGGACACCGCCCAATGGGCCCGGTCCAAGCCCGACAAAACCCTGTCGCCATCACCCACACCGACCCGGCGCCACCCCCCACGGGGACCGGGCGCGGGACCGGCAAAAGTCTGGCGCCTTCACCTACAGATATCTGAAATCATTGAATAAATGGCGAATTCACCGCCTTGACGGCCCGAAACTCCGCTATACTGGTCCGCCCGCTTCGTTAGCGGATCGCCACCAGCACCGCCCCGCCGGCGATCAGCGCCACCCCCAGCCAGTTCTTCCAGCTCAGCTGCTCGCCGAGGAAGGCCACCCCCATGATCGCCACCAGCACCACCGACAGCTTGTCCAGCGGCGCCACCCGCGACGCCTCGCCCAGCTTCAGCGCCCGGAAATAGCAGAGCCAGCTGGCCCCCGTGGCCAGGCCGGACAGGGTGAGGAACACCAGGGTCCGCGGGCTCATATCGCCGAACGACCGCCACTGCCCGCTGACCGCCACGATCAGCCCGGCGAAGGCCACCACCACCAGGGTCCGCACCAGGGTGGCCAGGTCCGACGGCGTATCCTTCACCCCCACCTTGGCCAGGATCGCCGTCGCCGCCGCGAACACCGCCGCCAGCAGGGCCCAGAACAGCCAGCCGCCGGCCAACGTTTTCATCATCCGATGCGCTCGAAATACAGGGAGATGATCCGTTCATAGACCTTCTGCAGGCCGTAGATCTCGGCCACCGGGGCCCGCTCGTCGACCATATGCATGGTCGTGCCGACCAGCCCGAACTCGACCACCGGGCAGAGGCTGCGGATGAAGCGCGCGTCGCTGGTGCCGCCGGTGGTCGACAGGTCCGGCTCGCGGCCCGTGGTGTCGCGCACCGCGTCGGCGACCACGGCGGTGAACGGGCCCTGCTCGGTCAGGAAGGCCTCGCCGCTGATCATCGAGCGGACCTCGACCGTGCCGTCGAACCCCTCGTTCGCCAGCCGGCACTCGTCCTCGAACCAGGCGGCCAGGTCGGCGCCCCGGTGGCCGGGATTGAAGCGGATGTTGACCCGCGCCGTCGCCTTCGAAGGAATGACGTTGGTCCCCGGGTTGCCGACATCGAAGGTGGTGACTTCCAGGTTGGAGGGCTGGAACTCCGGATAGCCCTCGTCCAGCACCCGGTCCTGCAACCGGCCCATCAGCCGCACCAGCACCGGGATCGGATTGGCCGCCCGCTGCGGATAGGCGACATGGCCCTGGCGGCCCTCGACGGTGAACCAGGCGTTGATGCTGCCGCGCCGGCCGATCTTGACCATGTCGCCCAGCGCCACCGCGCTGCTTGGCTCGCCGACGATGCAGTGGTCGATGACCTCGCCCTCGGCCAGCAGCGCCTCGACCACCTTTTTCGTGCCGTCCAGCGCCGGGCCTTCCTCGTCGCCGGTAATCAGGAAGGACAGCGACCCGGCCGGCTCCCCCCTGGCCAGCACCGCCGCCACCGCCGCCGTGAAGGCGGCGATGGCGCTCTTCATGTCCACCGCCCCGCGTCCGAACAGCACCCCGTCCTTCACCTCGCCGGCGAAGGGATCCTGAGTCCAGGCCCCGGCGTCGCCGACCGGCACCACATCGGTATGGCCGGCGAAACAGAGGTTGGGCCGCGCCGTTCCGCGCCGCGCATAGAGGTTTTCGATGTCGCCGAAGCGCATCCGCCGGCAGGTAAAGCCCAACGCCTCCAGATGCCGCTGCAGCAGGTCCATCGCCCCCTCGTCGGCCGGGGTCACCGACGGACGCCGGATCAGGGCCTGGGCCAGCTCAAGCGCGTCGAGGGCGGCGGTCGGGGCGAGGGTGTCGGCGGTGCTCATCGCCTTCCGCTTTAGGCGCGGCGGGCGCGGGGCGCAAACCTCGCCGCGACCGACCCGCTCATTTCGAGCGGCCCGGAACGGGCGGCGGCTTCCTTGAGCCAGGGCGGCCCGCCGCGCCTGATCAGGGCGTAGCAACCCCAGAGGAGCCGACCATGTTGACCTCTCCCTTCGCCCCGCCCGTGTCCTTCCGCCTGCCGCGCATGCCCTGGGCCCGGCGGCTTGGCCTGCCGGTCGAGATCCGCCCCGCCCCCCGCCCGCGCGAGACCCGGCCCAACCAGATGTTCCTGCATGTGCGATCGGTCGGCGCCGACGGCTTCGCCCACCTGTTCCAGTTCGCCATCGTCAACGCCGACGGCGATGTCGTGGTCAGCGTCTTCGCCCGGGCCCGCAGCCCCATCCGGCCGAGCGGGACCTCCTGTCCCGGCCTGCCTTCGGTCTGGTGGGATCAGCTGGAGGAAGCCCTCAAGCCCTGCCACGGCGGCTGGCTGGTCAGCTTCGGCCGCAGCCTGCACGGCGAGTTCCTGCCGCTCGGCACCCGCGAGAACCTGGCCAGCCTCGACTGCGCCCGGGCCCGGTTCATCAAGGTGGCCCGCCGTCGCGGCCTGAAGATCGGCCCCGGCGACGTCATCGACCTCAACGACGCCCGCCGCCTGATCGGCCTGCCGCCGGTGCGATCGCCCGACGCCGCCCTGCAGGCGCTGGGCCTGCGGGAACTGTGGCGCTGGATGGACGGACCCTAGAGCCGTTCGGGCTTCACCCCGTCCCAGAACAGCGGGCTCAGGGTGTAGAAGAACTGGTCGGTGTCGCTGGCTGGCCCCGGATACCAGAGCCCGTCCGCCTCCCGCACCACCAGCGACCGGGAGGCCATGGCCGCCAGCTTGCGGCGGACGGTTTCCCGGGGGATGCGGCTGATATCGGCCAGGCTCTGGCTGTTGAGGCCGCGCCGGCGGACGACCACCCGCTCGGCCCCCTTGGCCTTCGCCTCGGCGGCGGCGTTGACCGAGGCCAGCTCGGTCAGCACCACGACCAGATGCAGGGCGAACTGGTCGAGGTCGCCGTCGTAGCGGGTCCGGACCCGCGACAGCACCGCCGACAGCGATCCGCCCCAGCGGTAGAAGAAGCGGGTCACGTCGCGGCCGAGATAGTCCTCCAGCCAATCGGCGCTTCGGGCGATGGTGCGGTTTTCGACCGCGGGACGCCGGTCAGGACCAGGTGAGTTAATGGAGGAATTAAGATTAACGCCAGTAAACCCTGTCGATGCCTCGGAAGATCGTGTGTAGTCGGCAAGCGGGGCAATCGACGACATCATGGGCGGCCTCTGCTGGGGCGAATACTACTTGCGGCGCCCCAGACAAATAGCCGCGCGGATTTGTCACGCAACCACCTGTGCACCCAAACTGGGCTGTTTTCTGTGGAAGGATTGCGACGCCGTAGGGGAACCGGACCCGCGTCCGAGCGCCCCTTCGGCGTCGCGCAGCGGGGGATCAGTCCCGCAGCAGGTCGTTGATGCTGGTCTTCGACCGGGTCTGGGCGTCCACCGTCTTGACGATCACCGCGCAGTACAGGCTCGGCCCATTGCCGTGCGGGTCGGGCAGGCTGCCCGGCACCACCACGCTGTAGGGCGGCACATAGCCCCGGAACACCTCGCCGCTCTTGCGGTCGACGATCTTGGTCGAGGCCGACAGGAAGACTCCCATCGACAGCACGCTGCCCTGGCCGACGACGACGCCTTCCACCACCTCGGACCGCGCCCCGATGAAGCAGTCGTCCTCGATGATGGTCGGGTTGGCCTGCAGGGGCTCCAGCACCCCGCCGATGCCGACGCCGCCGCTCAGGTGCACGCGCTTGCCGATCTGGGCGCAGGACCCGACGGTGACCCAGGTATCGACCATGGTGGCCTCATCGACGAAGGCGCCGATGTTCACGAAGCTGGGCATCAGGATGACGTTCCTGGCCACGTACGATCCGCGCCGCACGATGGCGCCCGGCACCGCCCGGAAGCCGGCGTCCTCGAACTGCGGCGCGTCCCAGCCGTCGAACTTGTTGGGAACCTTGTCCCACCACGGCCCGACGGCCCCGCCCAGCGTGCCCGCCCGCATCACCGTGTTGGGGTTGAGGCGGAAGCTGAGCAGCACCGCCTTCTTCAGCCACTGATGGGTGAACCAGCCGTCTTCGGTCTTCTCGGCCACCCGCAGTTTGCCGCTGTCCAGCAGGTTCAGCGCCTCCTCGACGGCCGTGCGCACGGGGCCCTTGATGTCGGGCCCGATGCCCTCGCGGGCTTCCCAGGCGGCTTCGATCTCGAGAGCCAGGTCGGCGGCGGTCAGCTCGGTCATGCGGCGGTCTCCCGGACCCTCGCCATGCTCAGGAAGGCGGGCAGGTCGTCGGTGCGGTGGTGGACGTAAGGGGCGGTGCTGGCCGGCGCTGTCGGCCCGACCAGGATGGTGGTCATGCCCAGCTCGGCGGCGGGCGCGAGGTTCTTCTCGGAGTCCTCGAAGAAGGCGGCGCCATGCGGATCGACGCCCAGGTCGCGGCACATCTTCTGGAAGGTCGAGAGCGCCGGCTTGGGCAGGTAGTCTGCCGAGGTGATGTGGAAGACGTCTTCCATCAGATGAGCGATGCCCAGCTTCTCCAGCACCCGCTCGGCATGCGGCCCCGAGCCGTTGGTGAAGATCAGCCGCCGGCCGGGCAGCCGTTCGAGGGCGGCGATCATCTTCGGATCGGGCTCAAGCAGGTCGAGGCTGACGTCATGCACTTCGTCGAGGAACTCTTCCGGCTCGACGTCGTGATGGGTCATCATCCCGGCCAGCGTGGTGCCCAGCTCGGTCCAGTACTTCTTCTGCAGGGCCCGCGCCTCGTCGCGCGGCAGGCCGGTGCGGCGCTCGACGAAGTCGGTCATCCGCACCTCGATCAGCTTCATGAAGCCGGTCTCGATCGGGTAGAGGGTGTTGTCGAGATCGAACAGCCAGGTCTCGATGTGGTGAAGGTCAGCCGTCATGCGTACCCTCCCCCGTTTACGGGGGAGGGGGACCGCGAAGCGGTGGAGGGGGCGAGGGCCGTGCGCCGCCGTCCGTGGTGCTCCACTGATTTCTTCATCGAATCCTTCACACTCAGCATTCCTTCACTCGCCCCCTCCACCACGCTTCGCGCGGTCCCCCTCCCCCGTAAACGGGTGAGGATAGGGCTCACTTCTTCACCAGCGTTCCGGCGCCGTGCTCGGTGAACAGCTCGACCAGCATGGCGTGCGGCCGGCGCCCGTCGAGGATGACCACGGCCTCGACCCCGGCGTCGACGGCGGCGATGGCCGTCTCCAGCTTGGGGATCATGCCGCCGGTGGCGGTTCCGTCCTTGATGGCCTCGAAGGCCTGGGCCACCGTCATCTGCCGGATCAGCTCGCCGTTCTTGTCAAGCACGCCCTTCACGTCGGTCAGCAGCAGCATGCGCTTGGCCTTCAGCGCCCCGGCCATCGCGCCCGCCACGGTATCGGCATTGACGTTGAAGGTCTGGCCGTCCTTGGACACCCCGATCGGGGCGACGACGGGGATGTAGTCATGCTCGGCGTGGATCAGGGCGTTGATCAGCTGCGGATCGACCTTCTGCGGCTCGCCGACGAAGCCCAGGTCGACAACCTCTTCCAGGTTGCTGCCCGGGGTCTTCTTGGTGCGCTTGGCCTTGGTGACGGTGATCAGCCGGGCGTCCTTGCCGGACAGCCCGACGCCGCGCACGTCGGCCTCGGCGCCGGCCAGGGTGATCCAGTTGGCGATTTCCTTGTTGATGGCGCCCGACAGCACCATCTCGGCCACTTCCATGGTCGGGGCGTCCGTGACCCTAAGGCCGTCGACGAAGGTCGACTTGACCCCTGCCCGGTCCAGCATGGCGCTGATCTGCGGCCCGCCGCCGTGGACGACGACCGGGTGCAGGCCGAGCAGCTTGAGCAGCACGGTGTCGGCGGCGAACAGCTTGGCGACCTGTTCCTCGCCCATGGCGTGGCCGCCGTACTTGATGACCACCGTCTCGCGGTCGTAGCGCTGGATATAGGGCAGCGCCTCGGCCAGGGTCTTGGCGGTGGCCCAACCGGCTTCTTCGACGCTGTCGCTCAAGGCGCTCGGCCTCCCGTGGTGAGTTCGCGGGTGCGATAGCGGACGGGGGGGCTGATGTCACGCGGCGGGGTGCGGTTCACCAGCGGTCTTTTGCATCTCGGCGATTACCCATTCAGCGCGTTCGCGGACGGAGGGGTTGCGGTCCATCAGGAGAAGATCGGCGATCTGCCGCCAGCCCGGCAGCGCGTTGCGATCCCGGACTAACGCCGCCGCCACGATCCGGCGAACGATCGGTGAGGGGTCACTTGCGCCTTGGACCATCAGCGCCTGACGGTCTGGGGAGACGGCCAGCGGTCGCTCAGCCATGTCGGCGATGCGGCGAAATACGCCGTAGGCCTTGTCGATCATGTGCCGCCGATAACCGATCACCCAGCGCGCTTTCCCCTCTAGGAGCGTCTTTAGAGCGAGGGCGCGAACTTGCGGACGCCTGGCCCCGGTTGCCCAGTCTTGCAGGCAAGGTTCGAACGCCGGCAGGCGCAGAACCTGATCGAAAATCGCGGTTACCGGCCCGCTGCGCTCCTTGTCGATCCAGGCCGCGATCGCGTTCCGGACTTCCTGACGCTCCACGAGGCTCGCGAGGACTGCACGCTGCTCCTCGTGGACTCTGGCCCACAGATGCATCCGGTCAGCAAGTCCGACCCAGGCCGCCGCCAAATGGCTGACCGGCGTGAGCGGTAGCCGACGCTGAGCGCACCGGACGGCGGCGCGGCGGATCGGTCCTACCCAGTCATTCAGCCGGTAGAGGACGATTGCAACGTCGAAGGGGCTTTGGCACGGACCGTCCATGCGCTCGAGCGCAGCCTCGCGCAGATAGCCGTCCGAGTGGAAAACGAAGAGCACCTCGAGCCCGGGGGTCTCGCGAAGCAATTGTTGCTCGTCCTTGGCAGCGCCACGGAAAAACTGGGCAAGCCTCTCTATCAGGGTCAAGCGGCGGTAACCCCAGACGGACCAGCCGACCTGCGCCACGCGACGAAGTTCGTCCTGAACCCGGTTTATAGTGTGGGCGGGCAAACTCAGGATGTCCGTGCAAGATTCAGCCAGCAGCCTCTGCTCGACCGCCAACATCCGAATCTGCTCGCCAAGCCGCGTCAGCCGCTCACGCTGGACTTCGGTAAAGGAGGTTCGAGGCTTGCTCACCCCCGGAAGCTAGCTTCAGGATCGGCACCCGCCTAGCAGCTATTGCTCCCCCGAGCCCGGGTCCGTCTCCGTCTCCCCCGAATCGGAACTGCCCTCAGACCCCTTCGGTTCGGTCGCCGGACGGGGCGGTTTGCCGTCCCCGGCCGGGCGCTGGTTTTCGTTCTCGGTTTCGCGGTTCGAGGGGCGCGGATCGTCGGTCATGCAGGGACTCCGGTGTGTGTTGCATCAAACGCACTGGCGCCTCTGACGCTCCCTACCCATCTCGTCCCTGTCGGATGCTTGCCCACGCGTTGCGACCCTGCTAAACGGCCCGGCTCCGATAAGGGTCGCGCGCCACAGGGTCTTGCCTTGCGATGTGCTGGCTGTCTGTCGAACGAGTGTAGCTCAGCTGGTAGAGCGTCGGTCTCCAAAACCGAAAGTCGCAGGTTCGAGTCCTGCCACTCGTGCCATCCTTACAGACGGTCCCGGCCTTCGGGCCGTCTCAACTAGAAGATTCGAGTTTCAAGACCGTCCATGGCCAAGAAACCTGGCAACCTCGCCGCGATGAAGTCCCGCGCCGCCAAGAGCGCCGCGGTCGTCGCCGCGCCCGCCGGCAGCGTTCCCGCTGAACCCAAGAAGCCGAAAGTCAGCATTCCGGAATTCTTCCGCCAGGTCCGCGCCGAAATGCGCAAGATCACCTGGACCTCCTGGAAGGAAACCTGGATCACCTCGGCGATGGTCTTCGTCATGGTGATCATGGCGTCGCTGTTCTTCCTGCTGGTGGACTGGTTCTTGTCCAACGGCGTGCGACTGGTGCTTGAATTCGTGAGCGGAACCGCCCGATGACCGATACGACCTCCGAGCGCCCGGTGAACCCGCGCCACAAGTGGTACATTGTCCACGCCTACTCGAACTTCGAGAAGAAGGTGAAGGAATCGATCCTCGACCAGGCGCGCGCCCAGGGTCTGGACGAGTACTTCAGCGACATCCTGGTGCCGACCGAGGACGTCGTCGAGATCCGCCGCGGCCGCAAGGTCAACGCCGAGCGCAAGTTCTTCCCCGGCTACGTGCTGGTGAAGATGGAAATGACCGACGAGGCCTACCACCTCATCAAGAACACCCCGAAGGTCACCGGCTTCCTGGGCAGCGGCTCCAAGCCGATGCCGGTGTCGGAAAAGGAAGTCGAGCGCATCATCGGCGTCGCCGCCGAGGGCGCCGAGCGTCCCAAGCCCACCATCTCCTTCGAGATCGGCGAGCAGGTCCGCGTCACCGACGGCCCCTTCGCCAGCTTCAACGGCTCCGTGGAACAGGTCGACGAGGAACGCGCCCGCCTGCACGTGGCCGTCTCCATCTTCGGCCGCGCCACCCCGGTCGAGCTGGAATACAGCCAGGTCGAGAAGGTCAGCTAAGACTTTCCTTCTCCCGCTCGCCGGGAGAAAATACGCCCCGCAGAGCGGGGTCGGATGAGGGCAGCACCGGCTTCGGCAGGTCTGCCCTTTTTCATGCCCGCCACACAGCGAGGCCGCGAACATGATCACCGTCTGGGGCGAGGGCAGGGGCTTCCGCGTCGTCTGGCTGCTCGAGGAAATGGGCCTCCCCTATCGCCTGCGCGACGTCGACCTGCTCAAGGGCGCGGAGAGCGACCCGGAATTCATGGCCATCAACCCCGGCGGCTTCATCCCGGCCCTGCAGGACGGCGAGATGGTCATGGTCGAGTCCGTGGCCATCCTGCAGTACCTGCTGGGCCGCTACGGTCCCTCGCCGTTGGCCGTTGAGCCCGGCGATCCCGCCTATCCCATCTATCTGCAGTTCCTGGTCATGGGTGAGGCCGGCCTCATGGCGCCGGCCTTCTACGCCTGGGCCGGACGCGGATTCGGGCCGGCCGGCGCCGCCGACGACTGGACCGGCAAGCTCGGCCTGGAGAACCTCCAGAGCCGGCGCAGGCTGGTCGCCCGCCAACTGGAACAGACGCCCTACCTGGCCGGCGAGACCTTCACCGCCGCCGACATCTGCGTCGCCTACGCCCTGCTCTGGATCCGCCGCACCGGGACCGCCGACCTGACGGCCGCCGAGACCGCCTACGTCGAGCGTTGCACCGCCCGCGAAGGCTATCGACGCGCGATGCAGGCCTGCCCGGGCGCCCGCGGTTGGGCGGAGGCGGTTGGCGTGTGAGCGTCCTTCTCCCGCTTGTCGGGAGAAGGTGGCCGCGTAGCGGTCGGATGAGGGCAGCACCGGCCCTGGGCGGCAAGGGCGGCGGCACGTGCGCACGAACGGGGACAGTCACGCACCGCCGGTGCTGCCCTCACCCGACCCCCTTCGGGGGCCACCCTCTCCCGACAAGCGGGAGAGGGGAGATTGCACAGCAAACCCCATCCTGCTACAGAGCCAGCCCCCGCGCCCTGACCGGCGCGGCTTTCGCCTTTACGGGCGGATTCAAATCCGTGGGAGGGACGCCAAGCCCGCACCACGGCTCACAACCGTCGGCCTGAGCCGGCACAGGAGAAACCATGGCCAAGAAGATTCTGGGCTACATCAAGCTGCAGGTGAAAGCCGGCTCCGCTACCCCCTCCCCGCCCATCGGGCCGGCGCTGGGTCAACGCGGCGTCAACATCATGGGCTTCTGCAAGGAGTTCAACGCCCGCACCGAGAACGTGCCCAAGGGCACGCCCCTGCCGACCGTGATCACGGTCTACCAGGACAAGAGCTTCACCTTCATCACCAAGACCCCGCCGGCGACCTTCTTCATCAAGGAAGCCCTCGGTCTGAAGTCCGGCTCCAACAAGCCGGGCCGCGAGAACGCCGGCACGATCACGCAAGCCCAGCTGCGCGAGATCGCCGAAAAGAAGATGAAGGATCTGAACGCCAACGATCTGGAATCGGCAACCAAGATCATCGCCGGCTCCGCCCGCGCGATGGGTCTGACGGTGGAGGCCTAAGCACATGGTCAAGCAAATCAAGCGCGCCAAAGCCTGGACCGGCGACCGTGACGCCACCCACGCCGTTGAAGCGGCCATCAGCCTGGTGAAGGCCAACGCCACCGCCAAGTTCGACGAAAGCATCGAGATCGCCGTCAACCTGGGCGTCGACCCGCGTCACGCCGACCAACAGGTCCGTGGCGTTGTCTCGCTGCCGTCCGGCACCGGCCGCGATGTCCGCGTCGCCGTCATCGCCAAGGACGCCAAGGCTGACGAAGCCCGCGCCGCCGGCGCTGAAGTTGTCGGCGCCGAAGACCTGGTCGAGCGTATCCAGGGCGGCTTCATGGACTTCGACCGCGTCATCGCGACGCCGGACATGATGGCCCTCGTCGGCCGTCTGGGTAAGGTGCTGGGCCCGCGCGGCCTGATGCCCAACCCGCGCGTCGGCACCGTGACCCCGAACGTCGGTCAGGCCGTGAAGGACGCCAAGGGCGGCGCCATCGAGTTCCGCGTCGAGAAGGCGGGCATCGTCCACGCCGGCATCGGCAAGGCCTCGTTCACCGAAGACGCCCTGCTGGCCAACGTCCGCGCCCTCGTGGACGCCCTGCAGAAGGCCAAGCCGGCCGGCGCCAAGGGCATCTATGTGAAGCGGATCTCGCTCTCCTCGACCATGGGCCCCGGCTTCAAGGTCGATACCGGCAGCATCAGCGCCTAACGCTGACTGACGGACTGAAAAGGCGAAGGGCGGCTCCGAAAGGGGCCGCCCTTTTGCTTTTGGCCTCTAGCCCGGCAGCCCGACGAAGCCGTCGGCCACGCGCCAGTCGCGGGCCCGGCCGAGGGCGGACGGGGCGACGGCCTTCCAGTAGTCGGCGTCCTCGGCCCGCTGGTCGAGCAGGCGCTCCATCGCCCGCAGGCGTCTGGCCGCGGCGATGGCCAGCAGGCGGGCGTGCTCGCCACGGGCGGTCGGCAGGGGTTCGGGCCGGAATTTGCGCAGGCGTTTGGCGTCAAAGGCGCGCCAGACAGCGGCTTCCAGAGTGCGGGTATCGTGAAACATGGTCCAACTCGCGGGCCCTGTCCGGCGCTTTTGCGGGGACATGGTCAGGGAGGGGTGATCGAACTTCCGCGATCACTGGCAACAATTCGCCGGGAGGAGCGAATGTTCCGTAGCCTGTGGATAAAATGTGGGGGAAATAAGGGCTTACAAGGTTGGGTCGCGAGAAATTGCGTCCTTTCCGTAACTTCAGGCCGCTTTCGCCACGTCTCCTGCCAGCCCGGCCGCCTCCAGCAGGCGCTGTTGCACGGCCGGCTTGCGATACAGAAAATCGGCCGGAAGGCCCAGTCGCAGGCAGGCGTCGGTATGCGGCGCGTTGGGCGGAACCACCCTGTCGGCCAGCTTGCCGGCCAGCTTCAGGGCGATGATGTCGGTAGGCGACAGGTCCCAGGCCTTGCCCAGCCGCAGCGCCCCGCGAACCACCGGCGGCAGAAGGGAGACCGAGGCCCGCGCCAGGGCCCGGTGCAGGAACTTCGGGACGGACGGCGCGGCCTGGCCCGAGGTGATGATGCCGAGGAACTCGTCGACGATAGGGTGAGCCTCGAAGCGCGGGCTGAGCTTCTCCATCATGGCCATGAAGTCGGCGGTCGAGCGGATCGGGTTCTGCACCCCGTAGAGGGCGGCGATCGGCGCGCCCTCGCGATAGAAGCGGGTCTTGTCGGCCTCCGACACCGGGGTGACGAAGCGGTCGTAGGCGTTGAGGAAGCCGTAGGCGGCCGTCGCCGACACCCAGTCGAGCAGTTCGGGATCCAGCGCCTTGTAGGCCTCGCCCTTCGGCGTCTCGCCGGTGACGCGGCTGTGCATGTTGGTGACCCCCTGGATCACCCGGCGGGCGGCGCTGGCCGGGCCATAGCAGCCGACCATGGCCGCCACGCCGGTGCGCTTGGAGCGGCCGATGGGATCGGCCTTGTAGGTCGAGTGATCCCAGACCCCCGAGCGGATCCGCGCATCGGCGAACTCCAGCAGCACGGCGGCCACCCCGCCGATCGCCAGCGCGATGGGGTTCTTGTAGACGCGCCATTGCACCGAGGACGGATGAGCCAGGGCCATTTCGCCCTTGGGGCCTTTGAAGTCGATCTTCCAGCCGAGGTAGGAGGTCATGTCGAGCAAGGCGCGGCTCCAGCCGAAAACATATCGAATGATATAGATCATCGTGTATCGCCTGATAGCCTTCGCCGCAAGCCGATGGCATAGGAGGGGAATGTCGAGGATCGAGGGACAGGCGAGGGAGGTTTCGGGTTACGCCAAGGGCGAAGCGGCGCGCCTGCGTATTCTCGAGGCGGCGCTGGCGGCCTTCGGCGCCAGCGGCTTCAAGGGCGCCACCACCCGCCAGATCGCCGAGGCCGCCGGGGTCAACCTGCCGGCCCTGAAATACTATTTCGGCGGCAAGGAAGGCCTCTACCTGGCCTGCGCCGAGGAAATCGTCGAACGCTACCGCGCCCGCATGGTCGCGCCGGTCCTGCGGGCCCAGTCCATGCTGGAGGCCCGCCACACCCCGGACGAGGCCCGCGCCGCCCTCAAGACCGTCATCCGCGCCCTGGCCGACCAGATGATGGAAACCCGCGAGGCCGAAGCCTGGGCCGGCTTCGTGCTGCGCGAGATGACCGAGCCGGGCCCGGCTTTCGCCATCCTCTTCGACCAGGTCTGGGAGCCTGGTATCAACGTCGTCGGCTACATGATCGGGCTGGCCGGAGGCCTCGACTCCAGGGCCGCCCAGATCGAGGCCCTGCTGCTGATCTCCAGCCTGTCGGCCTTCGGCACGGCGCGGCCGGTCTCCCTGCAATCGCTCGGCTGGGACGACGTCGGCGGCGAGCGGTTCGAGACGGTGATGGCCAACCTCGAGCGCCGGATCGACGAACTGGGCCGCTGATCGGCGCCGATCGGTCGGTCGGTGGTTGCCAACCCGGCCTCATTCCCCTATACGCGCCGGCTTCCGCCCGTGGACTCGTCCATGGACGGTACCTGTCCGTGAACAGCGGGGCTGCGGGGTCACCACAGCCTTTATCCAGGAAGAGCCCTTCCTGACCGTTCGGAGACGGGGATGACAGTCGAGATTTCGCGCCGGCCTCAGCGATGAGCGCCCAGGGCGGGTCCGCTGCTTCCTTCGGACAGTTTTAGACGGCCAGAAGCTGGGGCTTGCCCTTGCCGACAGCCATGACCGGCGACCCGGGCAACCGGGACGTCATCCGAGTAGGAGACCGCAATGGACCGCGCTCAAAAGCAGGCGACGATCGATACGCTCAAGGGCGTTTTCGCCGACGCCGGCGCCGTGGTCGTGACCCACAACATGGGTCTGACCGTTGCGGAAATGACTGCACTGCGTGGCCGCCTTCGTGAAGAAGGCGCCAAGTTTCAGGTGGTGAAGAACACCCTGGCCATCAAGGCTCTGGTCGGTTCGGAATCGGAAGCGGGCTCCAGCCTGTTCACCGGCCCGTCCGCCGTCGCCTATGCGGCCGATCCGGTGTCCGCCGCCAAGGTCATCACCCAGTTCGCCAAGGAAAACGACAAGCTCGTCGTCATTGGCGGCATGATGGGTGCGACCGTGCTGGACGAGACTGGTGTCAAGGCGCTCGCCGCCCTGCCGTCGCTCGACCAGCTGCGTGGCAAGATCATCGGGCTCATCCAGGCTCCCGCGACCAAGGTCGCCGGCGTTCTGGCGGCCCCGGCTGGTCAGCTGGCGCGGGTGTTCAACGCCTACGCCACCAAAGACGCCGCGTAATCGCAAGTCATCTCCGCAAGAACCTCTCATCCCCGCAAGGGCACACACTAGGAACTGAAAATGTCGAAGCTTGAAAAGATCGCTGACGAACTGTCGGCCCTGACCGTCCTGGAAGCCGCTGAGCTCTCCAAGCTGCTCGAAGAAAAGTGGGGCGTCTCCGCCGCCGCTCCGGTGGCCATGGCCGCTGGCCCGGCCGCTGCCGCTCCGGCCGAAGCCGTTGAAGAGCAAACCGAGTTCACCGTTGTTCTGACCGCCGGTGGCGACAAGAAGATCAACGTGATCAAGGAAGTCCGTGGCGTCCGTCCGGACCTCGGCCTGAAGGAAGCCAAGGACCTGGTCGAAGGCGCTCCGCAGAACGTCGTCGAAAACGTCTCCAAGCAAGTCGCCGAAGAGATCGCCAAGAAGCTGACCGAAGCCGGCGCCACCGTCCAGGTGAAGTAAGCTTCGAACCAGCGCTTGCTGTTCGAACAGAGAGGGGCCCGCGGAGCAATCCGCGGGCCCTTTTTCTTATCCTCCCACGCGCAGCGGGGGAGGGGGACCGCGAAGCGGTGGAGGGGGCGAGGGCCGTGCGCAGGCACTCTGTCACTCGCCCCTTCCACCACCGGCTTCGCCGGCGGTCCCCCTTCCCCGTAAACGGGGAAGGATGGAGCCCTACTTCTCCCGGGCCGCTAGCAGATCCCCCAGCCGGTCCGGCGTGCCCTCGATCCGCTCCAGCCTCGGATAACGAAGGCCGCCGTTCCAGGCGATGTCGACGATGCGGTAGCGCTCGCTGTCCTTGACGATCAGCTGGATGGGCATCTTGCCGCCCTTGGCCCGGGTGATCGCGCTCTTCATGCGCCCTTCGCTGTAGGCCTCGCCATCGACGGCCACGACAGTCGCGCCGACCACCAGCCCCTGCTTGAAGGCCGGCCCGTCCCACTGCACCCCCTGGATCTCGCCAGAGGCTTTGAGGTTCAGACCGATCGAATAGGTGTAGTCGTGGCGCTTGGCGGCGGTGTCGGCGGCCTTCTGCAGGGCCGTCGGCGTCTCGGCGTAGGCCAGTTTCCAGCCACCCCGCTTGATGCCGTCCAGCGGCGCCGGCCGGCCGCGCCCTTCGATGCGCTCCTTCAGGAAGTTCGCCCAGTCGTAGGGGGTGACGGCGTTCAGGGTCGCGACCACGTCCTCGAAGACGTAGGTCCGGGGCACATAGGACCCGTCGTCGCCGCCGAAGAAGGCGCGGGCGAAGTCGTCCAGCGACTTCTTCCCGTCGGTGCGCTCGCGGATCAGGCTGTCGGCGTCCAGCCAGACCAGCAGGCCGTCGACATAGTAGTCCTCGTTGCGCTGCCAGCTGAGCCAGCCCTTGGGCTTGCGGGCGCTGATGATCGGATCGTTGGTGGTGTCGGCGATGTCGCGCCACTGGCGCCCGACCCGGTGGTCATAGGCCGCCGCCGTCATCGCCAGGTCATCGAGCGCCTGTTCGCGGGTGACCAGGCCCGAGCGGGCGGTCAGGATCACGCCCCAGAACTGGGTCTGGCCCTCGTAGACCCACATCAGGCTGTCGCGCATCGGGGTGGCGTAGTCGGGGGTCCACAGATCGGCGCCGCGCCGATACTTGCCGTTCCAGCTGTGGGTGTACTCGTGCGGCAGCAGGCCCCGGTTCGAGAGATTCTTGTCCCAGCTGGTGAAGTACTCCGGATCGCGGCCATTCTCGCTGGAGCGGTGGTGCTCCAGCCCGATGCCGCCCATGCGGTCGGTCAGGGCCAGCAGGAAGTCGTAGCGGTCATAGGGACGGGTTCCGAACAGCCGGTCGGCCTGGACGACGAGGTTGCGGTGCAGCCTGATCTGCTCCTCGCTGGCCTCCAGCAGTTCGGGCCGGTCGGCGACGATGTTCAGCTTCACCGGGCTGCGGCCGCCCGGATCGAGATCGAACTGGCGGTAGTAGCGGCCGGCGAACATCGGCGAGTCGACCAGGGTCTCGAAGCTGACGGTCTTGAAGCTGTGGACGTTGCCCTTGCTGGCGGCGGTATCGAGGGCGACGCCGTAGCCCCAGCCCTCCGGCAGGATGGCGGTGGCCTCGACCGGGATCTGGCGGGTGAACCAGCCGGCCGGATAGAAGGCAGTGGAGTTCCACTGCAGGTTCAGCATCTCGCGGGTCATGACGACGCGGCCCTGGTCGCCGGCCGTGGCCGACAGGAACTGGAACTCCAGCTCGACCTGCTTGGCGCCGGCCGGCACGTCGATGTGCAGGGCGAAAACCTCCACCGGGTCGCGTCGCCAGACCAGGGTCTTGCCGCCGGCGGTGATCTTCAGGCCGGCCACCTTTTCCAGCTCGCCGCGCGGGGCATGCTTGCCGGGCAGCCATTCGGGATAGAGCAGCACCATCGGCCCCGGGCCGGCGACGGGGATGGTCTGTTTCACCGTCATGATCCGGCGGTCGAGATCGGTGGCGTCGACGACCAGCTTCATCGTGCCGGGGTAGGGAACATCGCGGGCCGCCGGGATGGTGTTCTCGAAAGGCAGTGGCTGCGGCTGGGCGAGGGCGGGGCTGGCGCAGAGAAGCAGGGTGGCGGCGAGGAGGGGTCGGATCACGGCGATACTCGGATGTCACAAAAGCGGGCGGGCATAAGAGCCTCCCGATCCCGGCTGGGCAAGCGCCTGTCCTTCCTGGTGCGGAGGGAAGGCCCGTGCTGGTCGAAGCGGCCCACTATTATACCGCGTTCCCCGGGCGGAAGGGGCCGGCGCGGTTCTTGGCCGTTGAATTCATTGGCCGACCTGTGGCCGATCTGTTGGCCGAGGCGCGGGAACTGTAGCCTGGGCCGTAGGTCGGACTGTGGTCGGTTGTGGCCGCATGTAGGTCGGATGGTCGTCGCCCGGACCTACATTGGCGCGTTTCGCTTGCCGCACCCGCTGCGAGCCTCCGGAGGGCCCAAAATGGATATGTCTAGACATATTCATCCGGCTGGACGGCCAGGGCTCCGCAGGATGATCCGGAGCAGGCCGGCCTCGGAAGGGGCCGCTCACAGGCTGGATCGCCTCTTCAGAAGCCCGGGGCGGAAGAAAGGAAAGTCACCCCCGGCTTCAGCCCGATCCGGCCGCTTCGCAGGTGGGCTTCTCCGCCATGAGGGAAATGTCAAATTAAACTCCGCCTACCCCTTCCATTCGCTGTGGATTTGCCTTATCTCGCCCCTCTCGCGAAATTTCCGTCTTCTTTAGAGTCGCAATCTCGCGCGCGTGTATGCCCGATGGCCGGTCCGCCCACCCTGCGGACTCAAGCGAAGGGCGGCCCCGACGGACAGGGGCCTGTCAGCGTCCGGCGCAAGCCGAGGGTGGACGCGAAAGACATTCTACGCGTGGGGACCTCCCCTGCGCGCTTAAGGAAAAACATGGCGCACTCCTTCACCGGCAAGAAGCGGATCCGCAAATCGTTCGGCCGCATCCCCGAGGCCGTGCAGATGCCGAACCTCATCGAGGTTCAGCGGTCCTCGTACGAGCAGTTCCTCCAGCGCGAAGTCCGCCATGCGGACCGCCGCGACCAGGGCGTCGAAGCCGTCTTCAAGTCGGTCTTCCCGATCAAGGATTTCAACGAGCGCGCCGTGCTCGAGTACGTCTCCTACGAGTTCGAGGAGCCCAAGTACGACGTTGAAGAGTGCATTCAGCGCGACATGACCTTCGCCGCGCCGCTGAAGGTCAAGCTGCGCCTGATCGTGTTCGAGATGGAAGAAGAGACCGGCGCCAAGTCGGTCAAGGACATCAAGGAACAAGACGTCTACATGGGCGACATCCCGCTCATGACGGACAAGGGCACCTTCATCGTCAACGGCACCGAGCGGGTCATCGTCTCGCAGATGCACCGCTCGCCCGGCGTCTTCTTCGACCACGACAAGGGCAAGACCCACAGCTCGGGCAAGCTGCTGTTCGCCGCCCGGGTGATCCCGTACCGCGGTTCCTGGCTCGACTTCGAGTTCGACGCCAAGGACATCGTCTACGTCCGTATCGACCGCCGCCGCAAACTGCCCGCCTCCACCTTCCTGATGGCGCTGGGCATGGATGGGGAAGAGATCCTCACCACCTTCTACGACGTCGTCCCCTTCGAGAAGCGCACCGGCGCCGCCGAAGGCTGGGCCACCCCCTACAAGGCCGAGCGCTGGCGTGGTGTGAAGCCGGAATTCCCGCTGATCGACGCCGACACCGGCGAGGAAGTGGCCCCGGCCGGCACCAAGATCTCCGCCCGTAACGCCAAGAAGCTGGCCGACGGCGGCCTGAAGACCCTGCTGCTCGGTCCGGAGGCCCTGACCGGCCGTTACCTGGCCCGCGACGCCGTCAACTACGAAACCGGCGAGATCTACGCCGAGGCCGGCGACGAGCTGGACCCGACCGTGATCGAGGTTCTGGAAGCCCAGGGCCTGGCCACCATCGACGTGCTCGACATCGACCACGTCACGGTCGGCGCCTACATGCGCAACACCGTCCGCGTGGACAAGAACGTCACCCGCGAAGACGCCCTGTTCGACATCTACCGGGTCATGCGCCCGGGTGAGCCGCCGACGGTGGAAGCCGCCGAGGCCATGTTCCGCTCGCTGTTCTTCGATTCGGAGCGCTACGACCTGTCGTCGGTCGGCCGCGTGAAGATGAACATGCGCCTGGAGCAACAGACCGAGGACGACCTGCGCGTCCTGCGCAAGGAAGACGTCCTGGAAGTCCTGAAGGTCCTCGTGGGCCTGCGCGACGGCCGCGGCGAAATCGACGATATCGACAACCTCGGCAACCGCCGGGTCCGTTCGGTCGGCGAGCTGCTGGAAAACCAGTACCGCGTCGGTCTGCTGCGCATGGAACGCGCCATCAAGGAACGGATGTCGAGCGTCGACATCGACACCGTGATGCCGCACGACCTGATCAACGCCAAGCCGGCCGCGGCCGCGGTGCGTGAATTCTTCGGCTCCTCGCAGCTGTCGCAGTTCATGGACCAGACCAACCCGCTGTCGGAAATCACCCACAAGCGCCGTCTCTCGGCGCTTGGCCCGGGTGGTCTGACGCGGGAACGCGCGGGCTTCGAAGTCCGCGACGTTCACCCGACCCACTACGGCCGCATCTGCCCGATTGAAACGCCGGAAGGCCCGAACATCGGTCTGATCAACTCGCTCGCGACCCACGCGCGCATCAACAAGTACGGCTTCATCGAAAGCCCCTACCGCCGCGTGCTCGACGGCCGGCCTCAGGAAGAGGTCGTCTACATGTCGGCCATGGAAGAGGCCAAGCACGTCATCGCCCAGGCCAACATCTCCATCACCGATGGCGGCATCACCGATGATCTGGTCCCCGGCCGGACCAACGGCGAACCGGGCCTGCTGCAACGCGCCGACGTCGACCTGATGGACGTTTCGCCCAAGCAGGTCGTGTCGGTCGCCGCCGCGCTGATCCCCTTCCTCGAAAACGATGACGCCAACCGCGCCCTCATGGGTTCGAACATGCAGCGTCAGGCCGTGCCGCTCGTCCAGTCCGACGCCCCGCTCGTGGGCACCGGCATGGAAGACGTCGTGGCCCGCGATTCCGGCGCCGTGGTCATCGCCCGCCGCACCGGCGTGGTCGAGCAGATCGACGGCACGCGTATCGTTCTGCGCGCCACCAACGAAACCGACCCCACCAAGCCGGGCGTCGACATCTACCGCCTGTCGAAGTTCCAGCGTTCCAACCAGAACACCTGCATCAACCAGCGTCCGCTGGTGCGGGTGGGCGACAAGATCAACGCCGGCGACATCATCGCCGACGGCCCGTCGACCGACCTCGGTGAACTGGCT